>NZ_PJBX01000058.1:0-611 GCF_002836335.1 Psychrobacter sp. Sarcosine-02u-2
ACTATTGCAAGCTAAAAAAGGCATGAGTGAAATAGCTAGAATTATCGGCTGTCATAAATCAACGGTGAGTCGAGAGATAAGGCGAAACCTGGGACAAAGGGGTTATCGCCCCAAACAAGCCCATCGTTTGGCAAAAGCGCGCAAAGTTAAGAATAGCACACAGATTAGTCGCTTTGGCTGGTGCTATATTGAGCATCTACTCAGCAAGCACTACTCCCCTGAACAGATAACAGGGCGACTGAGGATGCTGGGTTGGGAAGATGTCCCAAGCCATGAATCGATATACCAACACATCTATACTGACAAAAAGGCAGGGGGTGCTCTACACACCACCCTCAGATGTCAAAAGCGTTATAAGAGACGGTATCTGCAAGGCAATGATAGGCGCGGGAAAATAGCGAACCGCTGTGATATCACTGAGCGTCCTAGCATCATTGAGACACGCAGTCGTATGGGCGATTATGAAGGGGATACGGTGGTTGGTCATGGACATCAAGGTGTTCTGGTTACTTTAGTAGATAGAACGACTCGAGAGACTAAGATCAAAGCGCTACCCAATCGTAAGGCAAAAGCTGTCACACAAGCTTGTATTGACATGTTAAAAGGTGAGC
>NZ_PJBX01000059.1:0-591 GCF_002836335.1 Psychrobacter sp. Sarcosine-02u-2
CAGAAGAAGTTCTCGATTAAGTGACGCCACTTGTACATTTCTTTATCGAAATCTCGTTGCTTTAAACGAGAGCGTTTAGGGGGTATGACCGCTTTGCTACCACGCTCTTCTAAGTCTAGCAGTAGCCAATCCGTGTCAAAGGCTCTATCAGCAAGCAATGCACCAAACTCTTTGTCTTTAATTAAAGGTTTAACGCCAGCCATGTCATGCTGTTGTCCTTTCAATAAAGTAAAATCAACAAGGTTGCCTAATGCATCAACCATTGCCATGATTTTAGTGGTCATACCGCCTCTTGATTTGCCAATTGCCTGATGACAAGCCCCCCTTTTGCGCCTTGTCCATGACGATGTACCTTAACAATAGTGCCATCAATCATGGCATACTCTAAATCTGAGTCATTCAGAGCATTAAATAGCTTGCTGAATCTATCGCTTTTTACCCATCGACGGTAGCGCTTATAAACACTGTTCCAGTTACCAAATTCAGGGGGTAAGTCTCGCCACGGACTACCTGTTCGGACAATCCATAGAACAGCTTCGATAAATAGTCGATTATTTACCGCTGTTCTACCAACATCGGTCTCTTTACCTG
>NZ_PJBX01000060.1:0-553 GCF_002836335.1 Psychrobacter sp. Sarcosine-02u-2
CTCGTTAAAGCAGCTATGACCTAACCTTTAAATGTTAAAAGTTAAGGGTAAATTTGAAAAATTAAGGAGTTAAAATGACTTTACGACATTCTTCTTCACGCTTTTCGAAAATTTCATAACCTTTAGCAGCGTCAGACAAATTCATACGGTGAGTAATAATAGCTTCAGGTGATAAATCACCATTTTCAATATACTCTAATAATTGTGGTATATACTTGTGTACATGGGTTTGGCCCATTCTGAAAGTAAGCCCTTTATCAAAAGCGTCACCAATTAAGAAATCATTAATGGGTCCTGCATATATACCAGGAACACTAACGACCCCGCCACGACGCACAGCTGCCATACATTGACGTAAAGCTGGAGCGCTTGATCCTTCAATTTTCGAACTGCCCTTAGCTTCAAAGCCAACCGCATCAATAACACCGTCAACGCCGCGATGTCCTTTGGTCTGTTCAATGATGAATTCAGCAGCATCTACCTTATCGAAATTAACCGGAATAGCCCCGTACGTATCTTTGGCATACTGCAAACGGTAGTCATTATGATCTAC
>NZ_PJBX01000061.1:0-518 GCF_002836335.1 Psychrobacter sp. Sarcosine-02u-2
ATAAAAAGCTATGGCAAGCAGAACTACCAGTGCAAGGACTGCAAACGCCAGTTTATTGGCGATCATGCGGTAACCTATAACGGCTGTCACTCTAGAATAGAAGATCTCATACGACTGATGACTGTCCGAGGTTGCGGCGTTAGAGACATAGCCGTTATAGCCAAGGTTAGTATTGGAAAAGTGCTTAGCACCATAGACTCATCCATTTACAAGATTGTACCTAAGAAGCGCTACTATGAACGCTTAGAGGTTGATGAGTTCTGGACTTACGTATATCGCAAGAAGCGTAAAGTTTGGCTTATTTATGCTTATGACCGTGCTACTAATGAGATTGTCGCTTATGTCTGGGGCAAACGTGACCTAAAAACGGCTAAGAAGTTAAGAGCACGTCTTAAGCAACTTAAAGTGAGCTATGACTCTATTAGTATGGACAATTGGGACAGTTTCATAACGGCCTTTAAACCAGATAACAAACGAGTTGGCAAACAGCATACGGTAGGTATAGAAGGTAATAACTG
>NZ_PJBX01000062.1:0-516 GCF_002836335.1 Psychrobacter sp. Sarcosine-02u-2
TTATTTTTAAAAGCTACAGACTATTATTATGCGCGGCTAAAATTAAATGAGTGTGTCAAATTATCCGTAATTTGTAACGGGTGCATTTTATAAGGCAGGGATTTTTAGTATATCTATAAACTCTTAATAGCGCTGCAAACTTACCTTTTAAATGTTAAGTGCTAAATTTAAAATACAAAAAAAGCCTTACTTCTTATAAAAAGTAAGGCTTTAGTGCTTTTGCAAGCTATATTTGGAGCGGGATAAGAGATTCGAACTCTCGACCCCAACCTTGGCAAGGTTGTGCTCTACCACTGAGCTAATCCCGCTAAATATCAAATCGTAATGTTGTTAACAACGACTACGTCTCGATAGGCTGGCTATTTTAGCAAATATTCTGTAGGTGTCAATAGCTTTTTTCAAGTTTTTGACTGACAATTGGCAATCTGAGTGGTTCTCGAGGCAAGAAAACATATACATCATTGATTTCAATTGCTATTTTGGTTACTGATAATAATGCCCTAGATTTAAAATATT
>NZ_PJBX01000063.1:0-493 GCF_002836335.1 Psychrobacter sp. Sarcosine-02u-2
TTTTAGAAGATAAGCGTCGTTATATCATAGTCGGCTGTTTTGGGATCGCCGCGGTAGTGACACCGCCTGATGGTGTATCAATGCTGTTGTTGGCGATTCCTATGTGGCTATTATTTGAGCTGGGTTTACTCTTAGCAAAGATATTAATTAAAAATGAACGAAATAATGATTTAGTCTCAGGGAATGAAACATTAGAAAGTAGCTAGCACTACTTAAACACGCCAAGAACCTTTTTTACTTTTTACTTTTTACTTTTTACTTTTTACTAGAGTATGTCAGCGTGAGTACTCTACTTAGCGACGGACTCTAAATGGAACACCCAACTAATAACAACGAAAAAAATGACGGTCTTGCAAATCGACTTAACCAAGAGTGCTACTGCATTATCCTTGATCGTAAAGCGCTTAATACAAGCCTTCAAGATCAATTGGTAGAAACTAGAAACAATCCAATAGGAGCGAACGAGCTTAATAAGCTTTTTTCAACAACACCC
>NZ_PJBX01000064.1:0-480 GCF_002836335.1 Psychrobacter sp. Sarcosine-02u-2
CGCCAAACGTTTACCTATTAGTAACCCCAGTTCGGGATAAGCCACATTGTAACTCATTGATACTATTTACAATGTCGCTACCTGTCCCTGCTGAGGCATGTTTTTGATGGTGGGTTTATAGGGAAACCAGCTCGATGCTGGCATAACGGATAAGCCATGCTGCGCCAATAGGGTCTGAAGTAGGGGTATTCATCATGAGGGGCTCAAGCGATTATAGATAAGCCATTTTGCAGAAAAGCGATTATGAATGCAATATAATGATTATAATGAAGCCTCATTGCATTAAATCGATTTTTATATGACGCTGTGATGTCTTTAGATAAAGATCGAAGGGCGTTTTAAGTGGGCATAATTGAACGAAATTGAATGATGAAAATACACCGTTCTTAACACAGCTACGTAGTAATAGAGTACCTATTTCTGCAAATAAAGCCTTCTTGCCTCGCGTGTAAAGCCTTATATATCAGCTGTTTATGAACA
>NZ_PJBX01000065.1:0-477 GCF_002836335.1 Psychrobacter sp. Sarcosine-02u-2
GCGCAGCGTTTGAGCAAACCTTAACCGCGCTAAATTAATCGTTTAAATGTAGATAAATTCCACATCATTTCTACCCATTAAAAAGCCAACGTCCTGTGATAGTAGGACGTTGGCTTTTTCAATCTTACTAAATAGCCTTTTTAACATAGACGCTAAATCCTTGGTTTAGCATTATTTATTACTACTTACTTTGCTACTTACCTTATTATTTACATCAGTATTTGCTCGCAATAACGCTAGTATAGTGCCCTTATTTTCATTACAATAAAGCAACATTGCTAAAGGCGCATTACCACGAGTAATGGCTACCTTGCACGTCCATATTTATTGATTTTCTTTAGTTCTTATTCTAACCCCAGTTCGGGATAAGCGCTCAAAAAAAAGATAAAAAAGAAGTCCAAAGTTGCTAAAGTGAGTTTACCAAGACCACTTAAGCAAAAAGGACTTCTTACATGGACAACCTAACCGAACTATACT
>NZ_PJBX01000066.1:0-472 GCF_002836335.1 Psychrobacter sp. Sarcosine-02u-2
TGGTGTTGCTGAAAAAAGCTTATTAAGCTCGTTTGCTCCTATTGGATTGTTTCTAGTTTCTACCAATTGATCTTGAAGGCTTGTATTAAGCGCTTTACGATCAAGGGTAATGCAGTAGCACTCTTGGTTAAGTCGATTTGCAAGACCGTCATTTTTCTCGTTGTTGCTGGTTAGGTGTTCCATTTAGAGTCCGTCGCTAAGTAGAGTACTCACGCTGACATACTCTAGTAAAAAGTAAAAAAGGTACTTGGCGTGTTTAAGTAGTGCTAGCTACTTTCTAATGTTTCATTCCCTGAGACTAAATCATTATTTCGTTCATTTTTAATTAATATCTTTGCTAAGAGTAAACCCAGCTCAAACAATAGCCACATAGGAATCGCCAACAACAGCATTGATACACCATCAGGCGGTGTCACTACCGCGGCGATCCCAAAACAGCCGACTATGATATAACGACGCTTATCTTCTAAAC
>NZ_PJBX01000067.1:0-444 GCF_002836335.1 Psychrobacter sp. Sarcosine-02u-2
AGCTTGCCCCTAGTGAATGATTTTGATTGAAGTTTGCCAATGATGATTATTTTATTAGTCTTGGTAAGGTTGGTGGTAAATTTATGAATCAAGTCTTGGCGTGTATTTTTAATCTTGGCGTGAATCGCCTTAACTCTTTGTTTGTTTTTAGCGCGCTGAGCAATGCCTAGTTTTTTAGCGTATTGCTGGGTGACTTTGGTTTTTAGTACCTCACCATTACTTGTCGTTGCTGAGTCCCTGCAGCCTAAATCAATACCAGTTTCTCCTGTACCGCACTCAATTTTTGGGTACTCTTTAACGGTGATACAGGCATACCAGTGGCCGCGACTGTCTTGCACAAGCTCACAGGTGTTGATGGTGTAGAGTGCTAGATTATAGCTATCCCACACGTCGATGGTCAGCTTCTTGCCTTTAGCCAGGCTAAATTGAATGGTGGATTTAAGA
>NZ_PJBX01000162.1:0-65369 GCF_002836335.1 Psychrobacter sp. Sarcosine-02u-2
TGATTAATCACATCTCTAACATCTAGCAAGTTATAGTAGAATTACTTTAAAATCGATACAGTGCGACTGGGATGAATTTTTCGTAGCCTCTGTGATAACAGCAAGCAAGGAAAATTTATACCAGTCGCACACAGCTATAATTTCTCGCTTTTATTTTGAACTAACTATATATACTAGCCTTTGATGAATGATTTAATAAATGAATTAACGTTCTAAATGCAGATACTGCATATGACATTCGTACTGATGCAAGATATCGACCAGCACTTGCTCTTTGGTATAGCCAACCAAATCATACTCTTGCGAGCCATCACTTAAAAACACCTCAGCACGGTAATAAAACTCGGCCTGCTTACTGGAAGTATTGAGGGTAAAGTTTGGTCGCTCAGCTTTGATGAGATTGACTTCATAAATAAAGTCATCTTCATCACCATGCCCGACGCGCAGTTTTACCCCATCTATCTGACCGTCATCTTCGTCGGTTGCGGCATCGATATTTTTACCAATGCTGGCCAAATTTCGGATATCCAATGATGTCTTAAGACCGCCTGCTTTTAGCTCGTTTTCGACCTCAATCATGGCAGGTTTAACGACCGTCTGTAAAAAGCGTTCGACTTGCTTGTGACTGGGGAAGCTGACGATACGCTGCAAGCGCGCTTTCCAGCCTTTACCGCTATCGAGCACGTTTGCCGTGCCAACCGTACTGGCTTTGCGCTTATTACCCTCTTCTTTTAGTGATTTCCACATAGCCATCATGTAAAGCAGCAAAATAAGCGAGAACGGCAGACCAGCAATGACGGAAACCGATTGTAGCGAGGCAAAACCACCCGCAAACAATAAGCCTAAAGTAATCAAACCTGTGGCTGCCGCCCAAAACAAGCGTAACCAAACAGGCGCGTCGGTATCATTGGTCATGCCTTTTGAGCTTAGATTTGCAAGCACTAAAGCGCCTGAGTCCGCTGAGGTCACAAAAAATATCAGACCAATAAATACGCCTGCCAATGAAAAAATATCACTGTAAGGGAAGTATTCAAACAAGGCAAACATACCCATCGCGGCGTCATTGACGGCGATTTCACCGAGCTCAGTTGCGCCATTGGCGACCAAATCTATCGCTGAATTACCAAAGATGGAGAACCACGCAAAAATAAAACCAAGCGGGATAAACATCACGCCAAAGACAAACTCACGCAAAGTGCGACCACGGCTAATACGCGCGATAAACAAACCAACAAATGGTGCCCAAGCGACCCACCATGCCCAGAAAAATATCGTCCAACCTGACTTCCAATCAGCGCCAGTGCTGCCATCATAAGCATAGACATCAAAGGT
This sequence comes from Psychrobacter sp. Sarcosine-02u-2, assembly GCF_002836335.1. Lineage (NCBI taxonomy): Bacteria > Pseudomonadati > Pseudomonadota > Gammaproteobacteria > Moraxellales > Moraxellaceae > Psychrobacter > Psychrobacter sp. Sarcosine-02u-2. The sequence goes on from NZ_PJBX01000162.1 coordinate 1,333, forward strand.
TTTAAAAATAATAGTCTGGAAGTACTGACCAATATTTTGGGTAAAGGTATTGAGCAAATAAACCGTATTACCTAGCACCAATATGGCCAATAGTAGCAATATCGATGACAACATATTAAATTCGGATAAACGGCGTACGCCTTTTTCAACGCCGGTCATGGCAGAAATAGCGGCAGCAACAACCACGCCTAAGATAATCAGGCTCTGCACCATTTTGCTCGATTCGATACCGAAAACATGTGTCAAGCCGGCATTGGCCTGCAATACCCCAATACCTAAGCTGGTGGCGATACCCATCAAGGTACAGACGACGCCAAAGGTATCAATACCATCACCAAGCCAGCCTTTGATTAAGCGCTCACCAAATATCGGTGTCAGCGGTGAACGTAGCGCCAATGGCATATTTTTACGATACGCAAAGTACGCCAATGCCATACCAATGAGCGCATAAATACCCCAACCATGCAGACCCCAGTGTAAAAAGGTTTGCGACAGCGCTTCACGCATCGCTTCAGCACTGGCAGGCTCTAAGCCCGTATGCGGGGTGAGATAATGCATCAACGGCTCAGAGGCACCAAAGAATAATAAATCAATCCCGATACCGGCGGAGAATAACATCGCCGCCCACGCTAAAAAAGGAAACTGAGCTTTTTCGTGATCTTGCCCTAGCTTGATATCGCCGTATTTAGAAAAACCAACAAACAAAGCGAAAATACTATAAGCGGCAACCACTAGCATATAATACCAGCCAAAGCTCTCTGATACCCATGCCATACTGGCGCTTAATAATGCCTCACTATAATCTGGAAACACAATCGTCCAGATAATCAATAAAATAGAAATAATAGCTGAACCTAAAAAAACCGTCTTATTTAGAGTCAGGGGTTTCGTCGCATCTTCTGATGGCGAGCTGTACATAAAAGACCTCAATAGGTAAATGAAACAGGGTCTGATATTGCTTTGTCCGTCATAATTTTATGACTGATAGTCACATAAGATATGTATCACCGCATGACGCACAAAGCAGTACCAATTAATAAAAACTAAAAGATAAACTATTAGAAAAACAGCGGCGCAAATGCTAAGTAAATTTAACCTCAATGGTTTTCATCTCTATAAACATATGCGCTGATAAAAAAGACCTTTACTACGAAAGGCCTTTTGATAGAAATGGACTTATATTATTTATTGTTTATTAGTTCGCGCAGTTGCCTAAATACTCGTTTAGGCATTCATGTAGAAAGACGTCTAAACGACAGAGTTATAAACGCGCAGCGGTTCGGCTCTGAGCGGTGCGCCATTGGCAACGTAATAGTCCGCCGTCGAGCGTGGTAATTGCTTGCCTTTCATCTTATCGACGATTTTTTCAGCAAGCATAATGGTGGTTGCGTTCAAATTACCACTGATGATATTTGGCATAATCGACGCATCGACCACGCGCAAGCCATCGATACCGTGTACCAGCCCTTCGCCATTAACCACCGAATCATTGCCTTCGCCCATCGCACAAGTACATGATGGGTGGTAAGCCGTCTCGCTATGGTTGCGGACATACTCATCCAACTGCGCATCGGTCACCAGATCATCAGTTGGCGCAATGGCGCGGCCGCGATACGGGTCAAGCGCTGGCTGATGCATAATCTCGCGGGTGATACGCATGGCGGCGCGGAATTCTTGCCAGTCCTGCTCATGCGACATATAGTTAAATAAGATACTCGGATGCGCGCTAGGGTCTTTTGAAGTTAGCTTGACGCGGCCACGACTTGGCGAGCGTAATGAGCCCACATGCGCTTGGAAGCTATGCGATTTTACCGCGCTGCGACCGTCATAACGCACCGCTAACGGCAGGAAATGATACTGGATATTAGGATGGGTGAATTTCTCATCGGTACGAATAAAACCGCCACCTTCAAACTGATTAGAGGCACCAAGTCCGGTGCCATTGAACAACCACTCGGCACCTATGGCTGGCTTATTCCACCATTTATTGGCAGGCGCAATTGAGACTGGTAGCTTACATTCATACTGCATATACAGCTCTAAATGGTCTTGCAAATTATTACCAACGCCCGGCAGCTCTAAAACCTCGTTAATATCCAAATCTTTAAGCCACTGACCAGGACCAATCCCTGAACGCTGCAACAGTTGCGGCGAGGCAATCGCACCCGATGAAACAATCACTTCACGAGACGCGTAGAACTTTTTGATTTGACCTTGGTGTTCTACTTTGACACCGACCGCACGCTTACCATCAAAGAGAATCACGTCAGTCAAGGCACCGGTCAAAATGGTGATATTGCTACGCGGTTTGGCACGATCAAGATACCCGCGTGCGGTAGAAGCACGGCGACCATTAGGCGTGACAAAACGATCCATTGGCCCAAAGCCTTCTTGTTGATAGCCGTTTAGATCCTCTGTACGCGGATAGCCAGCTTGCACGCCCGCTTCAATCATCGCTTCAAACAGCGGATTGACTCCTGGCTTTGAAGTAGTCATCTCAACTGGACCACCGACACCATGATAATCATTTTCGCCTGCATCGCAGTTTTCTGACTTTTTAAAGTAGGGTAAGCAGTCGAGATACGTCCAGTCCTCTAAGCCTTTGATTTTCGCCCAATCGTCAAAATCGAGCGCGTTACCACGGATATAGCACATCCCATTAATCAATGATGAGCCGCCAAGCCCTTTACCACGTCCACAATCCATGACGCGGTTATTCATATAGGGCTCAGGGTCGGTTTTGTAGCCCCAGTTATATGTGGTGCCTTGTAGCGGCATGGCGAGCGCCGCTGGCATCTGGGTGCGAAAGTCTAAGCGATGGTCTGGACGACCCGCCTCTAATAGCAACACCTTAATGTTGGCATCTTCGGTCAAGCGCGTGGCTAGCACGTTGCCTGCTGAGCCTGCGCCGACGATGATGTAGTCATATTCAGGTGTGGTTGATGTCATAAAACGCTCCATAAAATTAAAAATATCCATCATTTCATAGCAGTGAAGCGGCGCGAAAAGGAAAAATGAGTCCTCACGCCTTAACTTTACTGTTTAAAAATTTTTACCGTACAATTGCTTAAAATACCGATTCAAACTTGCCAAGCTCTACTTGGATAGATTTGGTCTGCGTATAATGCTCAAGGGCTTCGATGCCATTTTCGCGGCCGATACCTGAGTGCTTATAACCGCCTACTGGCATTTGCGCGGGTGACTCGCCCCACGTATTTAACCAGCAAATACCAGCTTCAATCTGACCGATTACTCGATGCGCGCGGGTCAAATCAGCAGTTACCACTCCTGCTGCCAAACCGTACTCGGTATCATTGGCACGGCGAATCACTTCTTCCTCAAGCTCATAAGTCAATATCGACATGACTGGACCAAATATTTCCTCACGTACGATGGTCATATCATCGCTACAATCGGTAAATACTGTCGGTGCAACGAATGCGCCATTGGCAAGCTCACCTGCCGTGATACGTTCGCCGCCCGCCAATAAACGCGCACCACTAGCTTTACCTTGCTCGATATAACCAAGCACACGCTCCATATGCGGGAAGCTAACCAATGGCCCCATATTGATGCTCTCGTCCAGCGGATTGCCGAGCTTGATACGCTTAACACGCGTCAAGATGGCCTCTTCAAACTTGGCTTGTAAGGTTTTGGGAATAAAGACGCGCGTGCCATTGGTACAGACCTGACCAGTACTATAGAAGTTTGCCATCATGGCGATGTCAGCAGCAGTATCGATGTCGGCATCTTCAAATATAATTAATGGCGACTTACCACCAAGCTCTAGGGTCACGTCTTTAAGCGACGATGATGCGGCGCTCGACATGACTTTTTTACCCGTTGGTACGCCGCCTGTGAATGAGACTTTGGCGATATCAGGATGCTGGGTTAATGCTTCGCCAACTTTATAATCGCCTTGCACAACGTTAAAGACGCCATCTGGCAAGCCTGCTTCTGTCAAGATTTCTGCCAATTTTAGCGCGGTCAAAGGCGTGACTTCTGAAGGTTTAAAAATCATCGCATTACCAGCAGCCAATGCTGGCGCTGCCTTCCACATCGCGATTTGAATCGGATAATTCCACGCACCGATACCAGCGACCACGCCGAGCGGCTCGCGGCGGGTATAAACAAAGCTGCTATCGCGTAGCGGAATCTGACGACCCTCTAACATTGGCGCAAGACCCGCATAATACTCAACGACATCAGCACCAGTGACGATATCGACATACTTGGTCTCAGAAAGCGCTTTACCCGTGTCTTTGGTTTCGAGTAATGCCAGCACATCATTACGCTCGCGCAATATCGCAACTGCGTTTAATAAAATCCGGCCGCGCTCAACCGCGGTCATTGCTTCCCACACTTTTTGACCTTGTTGCGCGGCTTTTACCGCCTCATTAATCTGCTCATTCGTCGTTTGTTGAATAATAGCTAACACTTCACCTGTCGCTGGGTTGATATCTTCAAAGGTCGTTAAAGAATCATCGACCGCCAAATAACGACCGTTGATATAAGCGGTCTGCGTTTGTGTGAAATCAATAATGTCTTGTAAATTATTTATGGTTGTCTGAGTAGTTGTCATAAGTTTTCCTTAGGGCGACGGGTTCGCTTTATAAAAAAGCGTTAAGTAGACCATGTCGTTATGGATTAAAGGTGAAAAATAAAAGTGATTTGTATGCATTTTTAAGCGTCAAAGTCACGCTGCGTCATTTTTATCAAGCGCGTGCGCAATGAAGCTTTATCCGAGATATCGATACCCGAAAAGTCAGAGAGCCAAATCCCATCGGCGACCAGACGCACCATACATAGCGTTTCGCTATTATCCGTAGCAGCATGTTTTTTTAGCTGCTCGTTTGACCATTCAGCCCACAATTTTCGCAGCTCACTATCGCCTAGCATCAATACATATAATGTGGCTTGGCTATTAAACTCGGCTTGCCCTTTTTCGCCCAGACTGATGGTGGCATCGATATAAGCGCGGGTAAATGAGCCATAGCTGACCGGATCTGTTGCCATCGCTTGATTGACTTCCGCCTCAAACTTAGCCATCGCGTCATAAAACACCTCTAAGATGAGCGCGTCCTTGGTGGCAAAATGATGCATCACCCCGCCTTTGGTCACGCCGACGGCATCGGCTACCGATTGGAAGGTGACTTTAGACAAGCCCTGCTCCAAAGTGATGCGCGCTGCCTCATCAAGCAGCGCCCGCCGTATAAGCTCTGGCTGTTTTTTACGTTTATGAGCGTTTTGAGTTTCCATTTTTATCTCGATATTAGCGCGTCAGTTTAACTAAAAGTAAATTTGGCTTTAAAAGAATGTGTTTTATTAATACAGAAGAAAAAACAGTTTTTTATAAAGAAACCGTACGGTCGGTATTTTACAGAAATAAAGCAGCAAAGTGAAGGGCAGGTATGAACCGAGGAGTTACAGAACATTATTTTAATAATTTTCTATATTTTATAGCTAATTATATGTAAATGGCGTTAAATCTATTTTTCAGAAAAATAGTTCTGACGCCTTTTTTATAGTGAAGCAGTAGCCTATAAACCATTAAAGTCACTATTAATAATTGCTAAACCTACGTTTGCGTATTATTTTTCTTCTACGTTAACGACAATGGCTTTAGACAGGTGACCAGTTTTAAGATAAACCGTAGCACCGTGCACGCCTGCTTTTATTTGCGGTAGTGCATCCACTGGCAAACGTAGCCAGCCACCGCGAGTATAGTTTTTAGCGTGATCTGTAAGTTCAGCATCTATCAGCTCACCGTCTAGCACCAGTATCTCAGCGCCGCCTTTGATTGCATCGGTGAATACTGTGTCTATAAATACTATGTCGGTAAATAGGGCTTCATCGGCCTTTAATCGCTGTAAGCTAACCTGCTCACTGTTATCTGAAAATAAATGACAGATATCACGATTGTGCTGTTTTTGCCAGTTTGCTGCATCGTTCGTATCGATAGCGACATAACGTGTTTCGGTGGCCGGCATTTGCCAAAGTTTGACAAAAATAACTGCGCCCTCTTTACTATAAGGCTGATGGCCAGAGTTTGGTGGATTGCGTAAGTACCAACCTGCTGGATAATCGATATTATCTGCCGAAAAAGTTCCCGATAAAACCAAAATCTCTTCGCCGCCCGGATGCATATGATGTGGAAAATAGGACTCAGGCGCATAGCGGACGATACTGGTGGCACGGGCTTTTTCTGCGCCGACGCGGTCAAGCATGACGCGCTCGACGCCGTTTTGCGGTGATGGCACCCATTGATAGTGTCTGGGCGCCAATGCTGCACGGCGAGTAAAATCTGCATTAATCAGCATAAAATAGTTTCTCGAGATTAGATTTAATGCTGTAGATTATCCTCTGATTTACAGCGGCTGACAAACAAGACACTGTTCTTATTATTAAAAAATCGTATTTACGCTCCTCAAAGTAAGTTTGTAGCGGATAAATGCTTAACCTGAACAATCCTGCCAAGATTCTTGCTAATTATCAAAAAATTACTTTAACTGCTGCTTCTGACTTGGTATCTTGCTCTCCTTCTTTCTGTCACTACGACGTATCTTTGCCATTTTATTAAGCTAATGAGTGATTGTTAAGCCACTTTGCTGTATTAGCGCCTTCTTTATTTGTGTTGAACTTTATGAAACCGAACCTTGAGGTGAGCTCAAATGCTCGCCGCACTCAGTATTTCCAAGTATTTTTGATGGGCGTCAGCGCCTTTATTATGAATACCACCGAATTTGTCCCCGTTGCCCTATTAAGCGACATCGCCCAAGATTTTTCTATCACCACGGCTGAGACTGGCTGGATGTTGACGCTGTATGCGTGGATTGTCGCGGCGATGTCATTGCCATTGATGCTGCTCACCAGCCGCTTTGAGCGTAAAAGCTTACTTTTGGGCTTGTTTGTGGTGTTTATTGCCAGTCATGTATTATCCGTATTTGCTTGGAGCTTTGATGTATTGCTGATTAGCCGCGTGGGCATTGCGCTATCACACGCGATATTTTGGTCCATTACCGCCGCGATTGCGATACGCGTAGCACCGGAAGGTAAAAAAGCACTGGCGCTTAGTGTGCTTGCGACCGGTACTTCATTGGCCATGGTGCTAGGTGTGCCACTAGGGCGCTTAGTCGGTCAATGGTTTGGCTGGCGAGCAACCTTTGGCGGTATTGGCGTGATTGCTTTTATCGTCTTTATCTTGCAAGCTAGGCTATTGCCAACGTTACCCAGTATGTTTGAAGGCTCGTTTAGAAAAATTCCAGAATTGCTTAAAAACCCGTTATTGGTCTGTTTGTATCTACTGATTTTACTGGTCTTTACCGCGCACTATACCGCTTATTCTTATATCGAGCCTTTTATGCGGCAGGTTGGCGCTATAAGTGAAAACGCCGCGACGGTTGTCTTGCTATTATTTGGGGTGGCAGGGATTGCAGGCAGTGTAATATTCAGTCGCTGGGGCGATCGCTTTAATACCAGACTGATGCTGATATCGATCATATTCATGCTGCTATCTATGCTGGTACTATTGTTTGCCGTGACTTCTATCTGGACGCTGAGTTTCATTGCGTTACTGTGGGGCGCGGCGCTGATGCTGCTGATTATCTCTATGCAAGCCAAAGTCATCATGGTTGATGTCACGGCGCAAGACATGCTGATGTCGATGTTCTCAGGGATTATTAACTTAGGGATTGGTGCAGGTGCGCTGTTTGGTGGTTATGCAGTGACGCATATTTCCATATCAAGCGTGGGCTATGTCGGCGCCGCTATCGCTGGTGTGTCGCTGCTACTGATGTTATTTATGATAAAGCGCTTTCCCGAATTAAGCAGAAGACTTGGTTAATTAGAAGGCTTGGATAGCTAAAAACTTGATAGTAAATAAGCATAAAAAATGCCAGCCACTTAAATGGGCTGGCATTTTGCTGTTTGGTTTATTTAAAAAGTAAGCCGTTTATTTAATAATCCACTTTACCGCGTAAGGCTTTTGTTTTGCCGCGCTGGGTTTTTTCATCAACGCGTTTACGTTTGGCATTTCTACTCGGTTTGGTCGGCCTGCGAGTTTTATTGACATGAGTGGCTTTGGTAATAAAGCTTTGCAGCCGCTCAAGCGCATCAATTCGATTGCGTTCTTGAGTACGAAACTGCTGCGCTTTAATAATCAACACACCTTCTTTAGTCATTCGGCTGTCTTTGCTATCCAATAAACGCTGCTTGATAACATCGCTTAAGCTTGAGGCATGAATATCAAAACGCAGATGAATCGCAGAGGACACTTTATTGACGTTTTGCCCACCTGCCCCTTGCGCGCGTATGGCGCTAATGTCCACTTCGCTGTCATTCAGGCTAATGCTATTGCTAATAAAAATCATAAAACACTTTTATAAATGATTGATAGATAAGGTTAATGATAAAGCATTCCCAGTTAACGCGCTACTTGCCCGCTTAATAGAGGTCAAAACGCCATATTTCTTAACCTCTATAATCCGCAATTTATCGGGTAAACCTTATCAATGTTATCGTTTGGCGTTGCTGTGTCGACCCTCTGTCTATAAAGCGTAAGCCTACGCAGTGATTTTATTTTAAGGTGGTAGGATGACGTTAAGCAGATACGATATTAAACGAACACCGTATTAAACAGACACGGTATTGTTAAACCAAAGCGTTAACGAGCCGATTTTAGTCAAAGGAATAGCGTTGTATGACGAACAATCATAAGAAATCTAATCATAAAAAATCTAACACTTCTCCCAAAAAACACAACCTTGCCGCTGATGAAAGCATTCAAGTCAGGGGCGCACGGGTGCATAATCTCAAAAATGTCAATGTAGATTTACCGCGTAATGCGTTGGTGGTTTTTACCGGTATATCAGGCTCAGGCAAATCGTCACTGGCATTTGGTACCTTGTTTGCTGAGTCGCAACGGCGCTACCTTGATTCGGTATCGCCTTATGCACGGCGCTTGATTGACCAAGTTGGCGAGCCTGATGTCGATTCGATAGAAGGCTTACCGCCCGCCGTCGCCCTGCAACAACAGCGCGGTACGCCGTCGGTACGTTCATCGGTTGGTAGCGTGACGACGATTTCAAATGGTCTACGTATGCTGTACTCGCGAGCGGGCGAATACCCTGCTGGGCAAGATATGCTGTACGCCGATGCCTTTTCGCCAAATACGCCAGAAGGTGCTTGCCCTACTTGCTCAGGTATTGGCCGCGTGTTTGAGGTCACAGAAGATTTGCTCGTGCCTGACAAGACAAAAACCATTCGAGAACGCGCCATTGCTGCTTGGCCACCAGCATGGCAAGGGCAAAATCTGAGCCGGATATTGACCACACTGGGCTACGATATCGACAAACCTTGGGATACCTTGCCCAAGGAAACCCGCGATTGGATTTTATTTACCGATGAGACCCCAGAAGTGCCCGTTTACCCAGAGTACAATCTCGAGCAAGTACGCGAGGCGATTAAAAAAGGCGAAAAACCCAATTATAAAGGCACCTATGCCAGCGCAAAAAATTTCGTCTTACATTCTTTTGCTACGACCCAAAGTTCACGTACCAAAAAACGCGTGGCGCAGTTCATGCAAATTTCAGAATGCCCAAGCTGCCATGGCAAAAAGTTAAAGCAAGAATCGCTGTCGGTTAAATTTGCAGGGCTTGATATTGGTGAATTGTCACAATTAACCTTGACTGAACTGGCGCTAAAACTTCACGACGCTGCCAATAAAAAACTCAGCGATGATATGCCCGACCGTGAAAGAGCCATTGTTGCCAAGCGTATTACCAGCGATATTTTATCGCGTGTAGAAGCGTTAACCAGACTTGGGCTAGGTTACTTATCGCTTGAGCGCACCACGCCTACCTTATCGCCCGGTGAGCTACAGCGCCTAAGACTTGGCACTCAAATTCGCTCTAAACTATTTGGCGTGGTTTATGTGCTCGATGAACCGTCCGCTGGCCTGCATCCTGCCGATACTCAGGCGCTATTAGGCGCTCTAGATGAACTGGTAGCGGCGAGTAATTCATTATTCATTGTCGAGCATGATGTCAGCGTCATTCGCCACGCCGATTGGATCGTCGATGTCGGACCAAAAGCCGGCAGTCATGGCGGTGAAATCATCTATAGCGGCCCTGTCGCAGGCTTGCGAGATGTATCTGATTCTTATACAGGGCAATATCTCTTTAGTAAAGACACAGCAACTCAAAAGTTAAAAACCGAGCAACCAAGACAACCTACTCATTGGCTAAAACTTGCCAATATCGAGCGTAATAACCTACAAGGGCTAGATGCGGCATTTCCTTTAGCGGTATTAACCACAGTGACGGGCGTTTCAGGTTCGGGCAAATCGAGCTTGGTCAGTCAAGCGTTGGTTGAACTGGTCTACAATGCGCTTGGGCAAAAAACCGTGATTGAAGCGCCCACCGATGAAGCGGCTTTACTGGAGCAAGAACAAGAAACGCCAATAGGTGGAGAGATAGTCAGTGGTATGGAATATATAAAACGCTTAGTCACCGTTGACCAAAAAGCCATCGGGCGCACACCGCGCTCAAATCTGGCCACTTATACTGGACTGTTTGACCATGTGCGCAAATTATTTGCCACCACCAAAGAAGCAAAAGCAAGGCACTATGATGCCGGACGTTTTTCATTTAACGTTAAAAAAGGACGTTGCCCAAATTGCGAAGGCGTCGGTTTTGTCAGCGTTGAGCTGCTATTTCTGCCGAGTGTTTACTCGCCTTGCCAAGTGTGCCATGGTCAGCGCTACAATGGTGAAACCTTAGAAATTACTTATCAAGGTAAAAACATCGCCGAAGTACTCGATTTAACAGTCGAAGCGGCTTCTGAATTTTTTATTGATAATGCCCCAGTCATGCGCGCTTTAGATGCCTTGCTAAAAGTTGGGCTTGGTTATCTAAGACTTGGGCAACCAGCGACCGAGTTGTCTGGTGGCGAAGCACAGCGTATCAAGCTTGCCACCGAACTGCAGCGTACCCAGCGCGGCGATACGCTGTATGTGCTCGATGAACCAACGACTGGCCTCCATCCTTCTGATGTCGCGCTGCTGATGGCACAGTTAAACGGGCTGGTCGCAACTGGTAATACGGTGATTATGGTTGAGCACGATATGCAAGTCGCGAGTAACAGCGATTGGATTATCGATATGGGCCCCGGTGCTGGCGATGAAGGTGGGCTTATTGTCGCAGAAGGCACACCTAAAGAGGTGGCGAAATCCAAAAACAGTCGCACTGCACCTTTTTTATTGACTTAGTATTGATATAAAAGACAGTACACTAACTAAAAAATGGAAATATGTAATAAGAAAAACCGCACGATTTTAATATCATGCGGTTTTTCTATGTTAAGTGCTGTCTTTATCTTTCAAACTACTCATTGATAACTAGGCAAGCATACCGCCATCGACGACCACGGTCGCACCCGTGGTATAACTTGAGGCATCAGACACTAGGTACAATACCGTGCCAGCCATCTCGTCAGGGTTAGCCACACGCCCTAACGGAATGGCATGTAACGCCATTTTTAAGACTTTATCATTGGTGGTTAAGGCCGAGGCAAACTTGGTATCGGTTAACCCTGGCAGCAGCGCATTAACGCGAATATTTAATGGCCCGCATTCTTTAGCAAAGGCTTTAGTCATACTGATGACAGCAGCTTTGGTGATTGAATAGATACCTTGCTTGTCACCTGCGACCAAGCCATTGACCGAGGCAGTATTTAGAATCACCCCGCCGCCCTGCTCGCGCATCATCTTACCAGCAGCCGTCGACATAAAGAAATAACCGCGGATATTGACTTCTACTGTTTTATCAAAAGCCGCTAAATCCGTATCTAAAATATGCCCGTAGTAAGGGTTTGCCGCGGCATTATTGACCAAGATATCAATTTGACCAAATTCGCTTTTGATGTGCTCAAAAATCGCCTCAATCTGATCCATATCTCCCACATGACAAGCAAAAGCACTGGCTTTATGACCGTCGGCGACGATGCTATCCGCGACCGCTTGGCAAGCATCAATCTTACGGCTAGAGACAATCACATGCGCGCCTCTTGACGCCAATAAGCGGGCGATGGATTCGCCAATACCACGGCTAGCACCGGTAACCAAAGCAATCTTGCCTGTTAAATCAAATAAATCTTTCATCATTATTCCTTATATTTTTAAATATTTTAATAAATACTTTTGATGTTAAGCCAACATGCCGCCATCAAGGGTAAAGGCATGACCATTCATAAAGCTACTTTCATCACTCGCCAGCCATGCAATCGCGCCAGATACTTCATCAACGTCACCCAATCGGCGCATTGGACTGGCTTTTATGGTGGCTTGCTGGGCACGCTCGTCCATTTTTGCCATGGTATTACGGACCATCGGCGTATCGATAAAGCTTGGACATACCGCATTAAAGCGGATATTAACGCGGGCATATTCATGAGCAGCAGATTTGGTCAGCCCCATGACGCCATGCTTGGCAGCGCTATAAGCTGACAGCAGTGGCGCTGAACGTAAACCTGCGATAGACGCCACATTAATCACATGACCGCCGCCATTGGGCGCCATACAAGCAACAGCAGCGCGCATACAATGCCAGACGCCTTTTAGATTAACGGCGATATTACGGTCAAAGTCCTCGTCACTTAGCTCATGCATCGGCGCCGGTTTATGGTCAATACCGGCATTATTTATCACCACATCAAGGCCGCCCAATGTTTCCATGGCAAAGGCAAAGAGCGCGCGCACTTCATCGCCGCTCGTGACATCAACCTTTTTAAAGACGATGCTATTGCCCGCGTTTTGCCCTTGCTGAGCAACGCCTGCGCCCATCTCTTCTGCCAAATCACCAATCACCACTTTCGCACCGCGACTGGCGAGCAATAACGCACTGGCAGCACCGATGCCAGATGCACCACCGGTGATTAAAATACGTTTACCAGTGACGTCTGATGCAATTCCATTTGTATTCAATGTCATGATTTATCCCTCTACTTTAAGTACCAGTTTGCCAAAGTTTTCACCTTTAAATAGCATCATCAAGGTATCTGGGAACGTCTCGATACCTTTGACGATATGGTCTTTTACTTTAATGTCGCTTGACCCAATCCAGCCAGCAATATCTTTCATCGCCGTCGGGTATTCTTTAATATTATCAAAGACCACGATGCCTTCCATACGCGCACGGTTGACCAAAAGCGACAAATAATTTGATGGCCCTTTGACTTCTGTGGTGGTGTTATATTGGCTAATCGCCCCGCAAATCACGATACGCGCATGCAAATTAATTTGCGTCAGCACGTCATTTAAAATATCGCCACCGACGTTGTCAAAAAAGACATCGACGCCGTTTGGACAGGCCTGCTTTAAGCCTTTTTTCACATTTTCGTTTTTATAATCTATAGCAGCATCAAAACCCAGCTCATCGACTAAAAATTTACATTTCTCAGGACCGCCTGCGATACCGACGACGCGGCAACCTTTGAGTTTGGCAATTTGTCCAACCAAGCTACCAACCGCGCCCGCAGCGCCAGAAATAACCACAGTCTCGCCAGCTTTTGGTGCGCCGGTTTTTAATAAGCCAAAATAGCCCGTCATACCCGGCATACCGAGCACGCCCAAGTAATAAGACAATGGCGCAAGGCTTGGATCGACTTTATGTAGACCTGTACCATCGCTGACTGCATACGACTGCACGCCGTTATGACCTACGACATAATCGCCAACAGCAAACTTCTCATGCTTACTTTCAATGACTTTACCCACCGTTCCTGCACGCATTACCTCGCCAATCTGTACGGGCGGTATATAAGATTTTGCATCGTTTAGCCAACCACGCATTGCAGGATCCATCGAAATATATTCAATTTTTATCAGCAGCTCACCATCTGAGATAGTCGGCAGTTCTGTCTCGGTATATTCCCACGTATCAGCGTCTGGTGCGCCCACAGGTCTTGCTTTTAAGCGCCACTGCTTATTGATCTGTTTGTTATCAGCTGTCATTATTTATTCCTTTAACGTTGTATTTATTATTCATACCAAACACGATGCAAAATTGATTAAAACCATTCTACTTGCATATCGGTACAGACCGCATTGTCATTATTTAATAGCTCAATATCGCGCTTGATTAACGGCAATTCCCAATCGATAAAGTATTTTGCTGCTTGGATTTTTCCATGATAGAAGTTTTGCTTATCGACGTCGGCCGTATCATTTAATAATTGCTCCGCTTTACTCGCTTGGCGAATCCAAATCCAACTGACCACGATGGAGGCAAAGATATTCATCAAGGCCTGCGCATTACCCGTCAGCGTCATGGCTTTTTCCGTTTGTAGAATTTTGCTTAAATGCACGAGCACTTCATGTAAATGACCCATATATGGCATCAACTTACCTGCCAGTTTTGCGCTCTCTGGTGTACTAATGCTTTCTAAGTCTTGGGTGATTTCACGCTTGATAATTTGAATACCAAGCCCTTTGTTTTGCCACAACTTACGAAATGACAAATCTAGTGCCTGTACGCCATTTGTGCCTTCATGAATGGGATTGAGACGATTGTCACGCCAAAACTGCTCGGCTTGATATTCACGTGTATAGCCTGCGCCGCCCAATACTTGGATACCTAAATCATTGGCTTTTGGACCGTATTCAGACGGCCATGCTTTTAGTACTGGCGTCAGCAGGTCTAGCAACTCTGTCAATTCATTTTTTAACGTGGCATCTTCACAGGTATTGATACGGTCAATCAGATTTGAGCCATATAGACAGAGTGAAATACCGCCCTCGCTATAGGCTTTTTGCGCCAGCAGCATGCGCTTAACGTCACCATGCTGAATGATTGCCGTTGCCGCATCTTCAGGCTTATTATTCGGTGCGATTCTGCCCTGCGTTCTGTCTTTGGCATAATCGAGCGAATACTGATAACCGCGATAGCCAATCATCGCTGCACCAAAGCCAACTGCGATACGCGCTTCGTTCATCATTTTGAACATATAGCGCAGGCCAAAATGCTCTTCACCGATAAGATAGCCGTGACAATCGCCTGCATCGCCAAAACTTAACGCCGTAGAAGTTGCGCCGCGATAGCCAAGTTTATGAATAAGTCCAGTTAAATGGACGTCATTACGCTCGCCGACTGATAAATCATCGTTTAAACGATACTTGGGTACGGCAAATAACGAAATACCTTTAACGCCAGCGGGTCCACCCGGCACTTTGGCTAATACCAAATGCACGATATTGTCAGACAGTTCGTGATCGCCTGCTGAGATATAAATCTTGCTGCCTTTGATACGGTATGATCCGTCTTCTTGTTTCACGGCAGTGGTTTTGATATCGGCAAGCGACGAGCCTGCATGTGGTTCTGTTAATGCCATGGTGCCAGTGAATTCACCGGTTAGCATACGCGGCATAAAGGCATTTTTAATCTCATCACTCGCGAAATGAGAAATGACATTAATCGCCGCCGTGGTTAAAAACGGATAAGCGGTGGTCGATGGGTTGGCTGCCATAAAATAGCCTGCTACCGCCGTCATCACGGTTTCAGGTAATTGCATGCCACCATCGTCAAAACTATAACGACCTGCGATAAAGCCTGACTCGCGAAAGGCATCAAAAGCAACCTTTACGTCGTCTATCATGCTGACTTTTTTGCCATCAAACTGCGGCTCGTTTTTATCCGCCACGTGGTTGTGCGGTAAAAACAAATCGGTGGCGATTTTATTGGCAGTGCCTAATACCGCATCAAAAGTTTCACGGCTGTGTTCTGCAAACTTCGAATGCTTGGTTAAATGCTCAACCCCTAATACATCGTAGAGTTGAAACGGTAATTCAAAGTCATTGATCAGTGTATCTGCGGCCATAGTCATTTCCCTATTATGATAATGATAAATAAGCGGTGATGGACAAGTGATGCATTGATATTAATCTAATTTAACGCCTTACCGTATTGTCATTTATGACATAATTATGGTCAAATAAGACAAAATTAATATGCTAATTTGGGAAAAACTGCTAATAAACTGACATTTTAAATACGTCTTTTCATAGGAAAATAAGCACTTATGCCCTACTTTAAACCCTTTAACGTCATCATTGTCGGTTTCGATGGCGTGCTTGGCAGCGCTTTGACAGGCGCATTAGATTTATTTTCTTTTACCGGAGTGAGTTGGCAGCGGTTTTTGAATGAAGAAGTAGAACCAAGGTTTAACGTACAAATTGCCAGTCTTGGCGGCGTTGATATCAGATGTAGCAACCGCTTAATCATGCAAGCGCATAGCGATATTCAGGAAGTCACAGAGTGCGACTTACTATTAATTCCAACCATTGGCGATTCCATCGATAAAGTCTTGAGCCAAAATAACGCTCTAATTCCGCATATCAAGCGACTGGCAAATACCAAAGCCGATATCGCTAGTAACTGTAGCGGCGCGTTCTTTTTAGCAAAAGCAGGCTTGCTCGATGGCAAAGTAGCGACAACCCATTGGGGCTATGCCAGTAAGTTTAAGGCAGACTTTCCATTGGTTGATTTACAAGAAAACCAGTTTGTCACTCACTCAAAGAACCAATCAAAAGAACAATCTGGCAATATATTTTGTGCGGCGGGTGGTAGTGCATTTTACGACTTGGGGTTGTTATTAATCGAGCGTTATTGCGGGCGCGAGATTTCGACCCAAGTGGCAAAAACTCAGATTATCGATAGCAAACGCGGCAATCAAAACAGCTATACCAATGTGACATTGCATAAGCCGCACTCGGATCAGTTGGTTCAACAAGTGCAAGAATTTATCGAGGAAAATTTTAGGCAAGCTATACAGGTAAGCCATTTAGCAGCCATGGTGAATATCACTCCACGTACCCTAAACAGACGCTTTCAAGCCGCCGTTACGATGCGCCCGATTGAGTATATTCAGGCCGTTAGAATTGAGCAGGCGAAGCGTTTATTAGAATTGGGCGATGTGACGATAAAATCGCTAGCGGAGCAAGTCGGCTATGATGATATCTCATCATTTACGCGGCTATTTAAACGCGCTACCGAGCTAACCCCGAAAGAATATCAGGATAAATTTTCACGCTTGGCGATTTAACTTTATAGTAGATTTGTTAGAAGTAATACGTTGCTGCAACAAATTTATCACAGCAACAATTTTATATAATTAATTCGTTATAAAAACGATACAGCGAGATGAAACGTTGTTTTTCGCAGCATCTGTCGGCGTAGGCACAGCACGCAAAAAAACAACGTTTCTTTGACGACTTGATAGCTACGTATCTGATTTATTTGGATTCGACTATAGACCTAATTTTTATTGCCACAAGCCTTCGACAAGAATGGCATCTGCTTTAATTGTTGGGTAATCACTAAACATCAATTGATAACCGCCAGCGTTATTTGGGTGAAGCTGACATGTGGCGCCAAGTGGAAAGCTGTGCTTTTGCCCAATATGACCAAAGCGCATACCGCTATAAATCGGCAATCCTGTCAGCTGATGCAATTGACGAATGACAGTGGCGACATCATAGCGCTTATCATAACTGTCTTCACTGCTACCCGATAACGCCCCAAACACGATGGCTTGCTGACCTTTAAACACCCCTGCTAAATACAAATCATACAGCATGCGTTCAATACGATAGGCTTGCTCGCCGACGTCTTCTAAAAATACCATACCGCCAGCAATACGCGGTAAATAGTCACTACCTGCCAGCGCTGACACCACACTTAGATTGCCGCCCCAAATAGTGCCGGTTAGCGTTTTAGGTTCAGTGCTTGTCAAAATACTAGGTAAATTAGGACTGGTTAACGACGCATCGTCTATATTAATCGTCAAATTAGGATTGGTTAATGCTGCTACAAACTGTCGGCAGCTAACCTCATCGGGTCTATTTTTACCAAACTCACTATAGAGCATCGGTGCCGCAAGCGAGCTCATGCCACCTTTTGCCAGCAGCGCGCACTGAATCGCCGTCACATCGCTAAAACCCGCCAGTATCGTTCCATGCTCCTTCATAATGCGCCCAAGCGTCGACCAGTCAACCATCGGTAATATCCGCACTGCCCCATAACCGCCACGCACCCCAAGTAGCAGTTTAGGCGCTTTGATTGCACCGGTCGCAATGTTTTGCAGGTCGCTAGCACGCTGCGAATCCGTACCTGCAAAGCGCAGATACTGCCGTTCGGTAGTCGCCGGATTATCCACTTTAAAACCCGCGCAGGCTAAACGCTCTAACGCCAATTCATTACGCTCATTACTGCCACCGACGTTAGAGCTGGCAAAAAGCCGCGTTTCAATCGTTGGGACGATACATCCTGCTTGCGCTGGTTGTGCTTCACCTTTGAAAGACAAATGCTCATCTGGAAACGCTGTTGGTAAATCATCCTTGGTAAGCTGCGCGTCACTGTTTTTCGCCATATTACTAGAGGCGAGCGCTCGAGTGATGCCTTGGGTCGCCAATAGCCCTACTCCAGCCCCAATACCAACGTGACATAAGAACTGGCGACGATTGAGCTCGGATGAAATCTTAGTCATTATGCTACCTTTTTTACTGTTAAATTGCTGCTTATCCTAGCAACCATTACTGGAACAAAGCGCGTATTATAACGCAGGTTCAGACAGTAACATGAATTGAAAAAATTGATATCAGCAGTGCGTGATGTCTTGATATTACTTTTCACTCACTATAGACAACAAAACGATACAGAGTTACTTGCCGTCTTATTTGGCTACAGACCCGACTCTTGCTATAGTAAAACGCGTTGAACAACAAACAATAATGATAGATAAAAGGATTACAAAGATGGCTGACCAAGAAAGCGCAAAAGAAAAAGACAATAAAAGTCTGATGGATAGTATTAAAATCATCTTGGGTAAAGAAGATAAGCTCAATGACCAACTTGAAAAAGAAAAAGGTCTTGAGAGTTATGCTAAGGATTTGCTGTTGCTGATGAGCTTAGTCAAAGACTACTATAAAGGCAACTATCGCAATATCCCTTATAAAACCATTTCAGCAGCCGTGGTTGGACTGCTTTACGTGATCAACCCTATCGATATCATTCCTGACTTTATCCCCTTTATCGGTCATATCGATGACGTCTTGGTACTCAGATTTTGCCTGAAACTCATGGAAAAGGATTTGGCAAAATACAAAAACTGGAAAGATGAACAAACAGCGTCGAAAGACGAAAACTCAAAGCCTAGCGATAAAAAATTAGAAGATAAAAGTAAACGCTTAAAGAAAACAGATAAATAATCTGGTAAGCAATTCCATAAAAAACACGGTCAATGACGCATGCACTGACCGTGTTTTTTATAGGCCTAAAATAGAAACCTTTTAAATGTATTTAAGCACTCAGCTTTTTAATTTCTTATTAATCAGGCACATCATAGCTTGGCTTTTCTGGGTTTAGACCAAACGAGTAGACAAAGGTGCCTATAAGGCTATTAATGATAATAAATGGCAAATCAATAGCGACATGGCCGAGTAAATAGCAGCCGATGAGCCACGACACAATCAGCATAATTATGAAAAATGCACCGAGATATCCTAAGATAGTTGGATGTTTGAGATGATAAGGCTGCTCAGGTTTTGGCTGTTTATCGAGAATATAGGTTCTTACTGCCCAACCGGCCGCGTAACAAAATCCACCCAACACCACATAACTAAAAAAATTCATATTGCCCGACTCTGATTAGAGGGTTGTTTATCATAAATACTGATTTATAAGGACTTTTTAAATACTGTCATTTCAAGCTTTGTCGTTTAAAGCATTGTCATTTCAAATACTGTCATTGACGTTATCAATCACAATATTGGCGTGAGGATTGGCTAAAATATCGGTATTAACCTCATCACATTCGACGCGATAAATGGTATTGGCACCGCGATAAATGTAAGACAAGTACTCACTATCTAGTAGCGGATCGATATTGGCATAAACAGGCTTCACATGCGCCAACACCAGCACTCTGTCTGGACGACCAATCACCGCATCGACATTATCAGGGTCGATAGAAAAATACGTCGGGATATCACTTTTTGCAAGCACTTCTAACGGTTCAGCGTCATCCCAAACGCGCTTAGCGCTAGCAGGCTCTTTCATTTGCATGACCCAACCGCCGCCCTGTTGGCTAACTTTTATTTGCGCCGGCTCATCACGACTGACTGTGTAGCAGCCTGCAAATATGGATAAATCCGCTGGCGCCTCAGCTTTTTTGGCATCAGCTGGCGTATTACTGTCATTACAGGCACTCAAAAACAGCGCGCTACTTGCCATTAGAGCGACCATTAAAGGCATTAATTTTTTATTCAAAACATTCGAGCTTACGGACATCATGGATTTATCCTGCATTGGTACATAAAAGCTTATATTGTGCATATTGCGCTAAGGTATGTCCGCACAATCACTGCTATTTTAACAGAAAACGGCAGCGTTACCGCTATGATATGTGCTTTTGCCCTTTTATGGTTTTTATTCCTAGCAGTCACTGATAGATAAGCGACCATAAACAAGCAAGATTTGCTATACTCAACCCTAAAATAGATAGTGCTAGCCTGTGCAAAAATAACGCTAGAAACCCTCTTTGCTCGATGTTTATTACTTATTAGGCTCATACTTTTTTATGTCAGAAAACTCTACTTCAGCGCGTTCATTTAATACGAGCAATCCGCTTGCTGCCAAAGCAAATACGACGGTTGCCTATACCGACGGCGCTTGTAAAGGCAATCCAGGTGCTGGCGGCTGGGGCGCGCACTTAATATTTAGCGATGGGCAGACGCAGGATTTGTATGGCGGTGAACAAGTAACCACCAATAATCGCATGGAGCTGATGGGTGCGATACAAGCATTGACCCATAGTCCGCGTGAGCAAATCCTTGAGATTTGGACAGACTCAAGCTATGTGAAAAAGGGTATCACCGAATGGATTGAAGGCTGGAAAAAACGCGGCTGGAAAACGGCCAGCAAAAAACCGGTGGCCAATCAAGACCTTTGGCAGCAATTAGATGCGCTTTGCCAGCAGCGCGATGTCGCTTGGCACTGGGTGAAAGGTCACGCCGGACACGCGGGCAATGAAAAAGCTGACGAGCTAGCAAACTTGGGCGTGACGTCTAGCAGTGAAGATTTGAAAACCGCTAGCTTGCAAGATTCTGCTAAAAAAAAAGACCGACTGATGACTGATAATAAGCAGAGTCCGAGCAATGATTGGTTAAAGTTTGATCCGTTAGGCTTTGATATGGTGGATGATGAGCTTGATGAGTCGCTATTAGATAGTCGAAATCTTACTGACGATATGGTAAATACAATAACAAATACAATGGCAAACACAGATATGTTAGTAGAAGAGAATCACAATCCGTACAATGCTAGCGAACCCATGAGACACACCGATATGCCAGATATAAATACCAATATGGATACTGAAGTAGAAACTAAAACGGAAGCTCGCATAGACACGGACACACCGACATTCGATGGTGACACTAGCCGAGCCAATCCGCATTTTATACCCCTGCTACCCAAACCTATCCACCGCCATGAATCTGACCGCCAGCTCATTATGGATACGGAGACCACCGGTCTTGACCCTATGAAGGGCGACCGCATTATTGAGGTCGGTATCGTAGAGTTAGTCGGGCGTAAATTTACCGGCGAGAAACTGCACGTCTACATCAATCCGCAGCGCGGAATGGATGAGGAGGTGATTCGTATTCACGGAATCTCTGAAGCGTTTTTAACCGATAAACCGACCTTTGATCAAGTGGCTCAAGCGCTTTATGACTTTATGGACGGTGCCGAAATCATCGCTCATAACGCTACCTTTGATATGAACTTCTTAAATATGGAGTTTGCCAAAGTTGGCATGCACGACTTTGCCGAGCGCGTACGAGTGACCGACTCTTTGATGATGGCAAAACAGCAATATCCGGGGCAAAAAAATACCCTAGATGCTCTGGTTCGTCGCTTAGATGTCGGTAAACAAGACCGTACTTTCCACGGCGCATTACTTGACTCGGAGATTTTGGCGGAAGTTTATCTGGCGATGACCGGCGGGCAAGTCACGCTAGCGATTGAGGAAGATACCCAAGCCGATGGCGGACATACTGCCCATGCAAACTTTGCCGATTTGGCGGCTTTATTGCTCGAGTCAAGCAGTAATGACAGCGCCAATCAAGGCTGGTATGCGTCGCTTGCGGACGATTATCCTGCGCTTAAAGATAAAATGTAATCCGTGAAGCATAAGTCATTAAAACGGTTTTTTATATGAACATAACGCCTTATACTGACCGTTAAGTAAGTAAATCTTGATTGTTATGCCGATAAGCGTTAAAACCTTATTTATAGACATTTTCAAATGCTCATCTAAACCTTTGCTATTTTCATCAGTACGTCATGGAAAAAAACAACTATGAATCCTTCTACACAAATGAAATTAACCGCCCCGACCTTGAGTGTGACTGATTTTAACCTACCATCGCTGCATTTATTGCACGATGAAATTAAGGTCATTTTAAAAGATACTGAAATTCATTTGGGCGAATTTAATGATGATGATAGCCAAGCGCCTTTATTATTAGACTCCATTATTGTACTAAAACAGCTGTCTTGTATTTTTCAGCTGATATCTTCGGTCGGGGCAGAAGTGCTCAATAACGCCATCGTCAATGGCTTGCAAAAACTTTATGACAGCCGTGATAATAATGATAATGCTTTGATTATGGATTTATCAGAAGCCATTATGACGCTTGATCGTTATATTGAGTTTATTTTGCTGACCGAATCGGTAGAGCCGACTTTACTCCTGCCTATCATCAATAGACTCAACGCTCATGGGCAAGCAGCACCGATCGATGCCGATTATTTTGCCGCGTTTGGTCATAGTAGCGTCATTATTGCCAATCCTGAAAACAACTTTCAACCGCTTAACGAGCTCAATCTTGATAGCGAATTATTAACTTATGCTTATCGTAGTGGACTTGGCGTTGCCTTATTAAATCAAGACGGTAAGGTAAGTGAGGATGAGCAGCAAAAGCTCGATGCGATGTCGGCAGCGTGCGCCTTGATAGCAGCAAATACCAACAGCCTGTTTTGGCAAGCAGCCACCGCTGCCGTTACGGATATTGCCAGCATTTTGCCGCTAAGCTTAAGCCAAAAACACACGCTTATTTATTTAGAGCAGCAGTTTCAAAGCTATCTGCCAGTAATGGACACGCGCTTTGCGCACTTGGTCAGCTTTGCTTGCCAGCGCGATACCAAAGAGGCACAAACGCTGCGTGAACTATATGCCGCCAATCAATTGGAAGACTCACAGCGCAAACAAATGGCGCAGTTCCTATTTGGACCCAATCGTGCTTTAACCGATACCTTAAACACCATTATTCAAGCGCAAATCAACACCATCAAAGAAAATGTCGATAGCTACGCACGCGGTGATTCTATCAACCCTGTTGATATGCAAACCTCGCAAATCACCGAGCAACTGACTGAGCTGCGTTCAACTTTTCAGTTATTGGGTCTGGCAAATGCTGCAAACAGTCTCAATGCTGCCGCAGAAGCGGTGAAAAAATGGCGCGCGCCTACGCCAGAAGATTTTGACCATTTATTACTCGCTTTGATGCACGCAGAAAACGCCACTATCGCTATGGCAGAGATGCATACCCCAGGGGCAATCTATTTACCTTTGAATAATCCGCATATCTCATTGCATCAGCTGAATACTGCCTATGATACCCTGATACAAGAAAGTCGTACGGCGATTGCCAGCGCCGAACAAGCCATCACCGATTATTTGGCTGAGCCTGAGCGCGATGTATTAAATATTCAAAATATTCCTGAAATGCTGCGCCAAGTGTCAGGTGCAGTGCGCTTTTTACAGCTGCCAACGCCCGCCAGTATGCTTAGCCAATTGGCAAGTTATTTACAGCAGCGTATTAATAGTGGTGCACGTCTAGATGATGGTACTTTGGCTTATATTGCCGATGTCATTATGGCCGTTGACCATCATTTAGATGGCTTTGAGCATAATCGTCCTGTCAGCAAACAAGCGTTAGATGTTGGGCAACAAAGCTTAAGCCAACTGCTTGCGGCATAATTTTAGTGTATTAGATAGATAGCTTACTTATTTAGTTATCATCTAACTGCTTATTTTAAACAGACTCCTACCCAAACGGATAAGAGTCTGTCTTTGATTGTTTGGAAACTGAACCTATGAGCCATGCCTTTATACTTCGTGACGAGACGATTTTATGCCGTCAAACGCTTTATGGCTGGTGGCCTGTGCAGGTTGAGTTACCACAGTCTGATATCGACAACACAATATCAAACACTCATGGCACTCATAGCACGCAGCCAGCTTATCAAGTTGGACGAGTGACACTATTTGAAAGCTTAGCGCCGACCCAGTGGTTAGTTAACGATGATAGCCGTCAAAATAAAGACAGTTTGGTCGAAGTCGAAGTTGATGCTAATGCTTTTACGTCAAAAGCTACCTTAGCGATGACTTATGATTATGCGATAGCACATCATTTTACGTTGCCTAAAATTTTAGAACATACCGAGGTAGAAAGTTACGGTTTAACAGGTAATAATAAAGAAAAAAATACTTTAGATAATGACGAGTGTGCTTTTATTGCTTATCGTCTACTTATTACAGAGCTGCCGTTTGCCTTATCTGACCAACTTAGTCAAGCCATACAGCTGTTACGCTGGCAAGCAGACACGCAGTTTTGTAGCCGCTGCGCTATCCCAGTCGTCCCCGCTGCGTGCGGTGAGCGTGCGATGGTCTGTCCTATTTGCCGCTTACGCCAGTATCCTCGCGTGCAGCCGTGTATCATCACCGCTATTACCCGACCCAATCCGCAAACGGGTGCCATGCAAATTTTATTAGCGCACCATCATCGTTATGGGCAACAAAAAACCCCTCAACAAGCACTACAATATGGCTTGATTGCTGGTTTTGTAGAAGCCGGTGAGAGTTTAGAGCATGCCGTGGTACGCGAAGTAGCAGAAGAGGTGAATATTAGCCTCAAAGATATTCGCTATGTCAGCAGTCAACCTTGGCCGTTTCCGTCTAATTTAATGCTCGGCTTTCGCGCAGCGCATGCGGGTGGTGACATCGTGATACAAGAAGACGAGCTGTCACATGCCGATTTCTTTGACCTGACAAATTTGCCAAAAATACCGTTTAAAGGCAGTATTGCTTATGCGCTGATTGCGCAAATTGCTCATGAACAAGGCATCTCGCTCTAATCGATATTTAATTTATAAGGGCAAGATGCCTTTTATTAAATATCAATGCTCTTGATAAATAACGCTATTACCCTATTTTTTCATATTAGCACTTAGTACTAATATAAAGGTTTTACATTAAATGCAAAGCACCATCAGTAACAACAGCAATCTTATCCGTCTCACCAATTTGCCTATCTTGTTCGATAGCTTGGACATAGAGCGCTTGCCTGCCGCAACCCAAGCAAAGATTGCGCGTATTGACGCCTGCTTGCCGCAAACCCAATGCGGGCTTTGTGACCATGCCGATGGCTGCTTGCCGTACGCGGTGGCGATTGTTATTGACAATGAGCCTTATAATAAATGTGTGCCCGGCGGTCAGCCGGTGACCGATGCGATTGCGCAAATCATCAATCAAGATAGCAGCGATACACAACCACTTAACGCTGAGCCGTCAAAATGGCCGATAGATGCCAGCTCGCAGCGTCCAGTAGAAGTGCGCGCGGTGATTCGAGAAGATGATTGTATCGGCTGTACCAAGTGTATCCCCGCCTGCCCTGTTGACGCCATCGTCGGGACTGGCAAGCATATGCATACTATTTTTACGGACTTATGCACGGGCTGTGAGCTATGTATTGCGCCCTGCCCAGTTGATTGCATAGACTTAGTCACCGTTGAGCGTACCCTATCGACAGCTGAGCGCACGCTTGAACAAGAGGATTTACGCCAGCGTTACCATACGCATTTAAGACGCGTGAGTAAGCAGCTAGCGGATAGCAGCAATAGCAAGCCAGTAGTCAGCATGGTAGAAGCCAAGCTAAACAATGCGGCCAGTCAATCGTTAAATATCAGCGAAGAAGAAGCAAAAAATACCATTGCCGCAGCTAAACTACGCAGTAAAATCAAGAAGTTAGAAAAGCAGCTGAGCGTACGGCCTAATGAGAGCAAACAGACGGAGCTTGAAGCATTACAAACTGAGCTTGTCCACCTTTAATAACCCATCTCTAATTTTGAATAACCAATGAATAAAATAATGAATAAAACAGTGCTAACAATGCCATGAGTAAAACCGTTAAACATAAAACTGCCGATACGCCGCCATCGAGGCGCATGCCCAATCGTGATGTGCGGCCGTTTTTTGAGAAACTGGCGGCGACGATTGATGAGCCAGTGACTGAGCTCAATTATAACAGCAACTTTGAGCTGCTTATCGCCGTCATATTATCGGCGCAGGCGACCGATGTCAGCGTCAATATCGCCACCAACCAGCTTTATCCGGTTGCCAATACGCCTGAGTCTATTTTGGCATTAGGCGAAGAAGGACTGAAAGCGTATATTAAGAATATCGGTTTATATAACGCCAAAGCCAAAAACGTCATCAAAACTTGCCGTGACTTGATTGAGAAGTTTGATAGCACCGTTCCTGATAACCGTAAAGATTTAGAGTCTCTAGCAGGCGTTGGGCGTAAGACGGCAAACGTGGTGTTAAATACCGCTTTTGGACAGCCGACGATGGCGGTCGATACCCATATCTTTCGCGTCGGCAATCGTACTGGCCTTGCTACGGGTAAAAACGTCTTAATCGTTGAGAAAAAACTGCTCGAACGTATTCCCGATGACTTTATCGTAGATGCGCATCATTATTTGATTTTGCATGGGCGCTATACTTGTCAAGCTCGCACGCCAAAATGCGGCGCGTGTCCTGTTTATGAAGAGTGTATGTTTAAGGATAAAGCCAAGTTTTTAGAGTTATAGTTTAGAGCTAAAAATTGAAGTCACCGTTTAAAACAATCATTTTAAACATTAGGGTATATATGATGCTTTTCATATCCACTGAAAATTGCTCATAACAAAACGAACCTACAGATAGCATGCTACTTAACGGCTATAGGCGCATTGTTGAGGTTTACTTATCGTATAACAAGCGCAGCTCACTAGAGTTTTATTACGTTTCGAGTTAGAATAAGCCTATTTTTAGCCTGATGCGCCAGATTAATCACCTCTTATATCATCAGGCAATAAACCCATTATAGGTAAATGCTTAGTATTAATTATCATTTATGCTAACGTATGGAAACTGGCTAAGCTGAACCATATTTTTAAAACCTATTTAGTAAATACCTTTTTTATAAACGAATTTAGCAGCACCCATTTATCAAAGATTTAACGCCGAGCAATTGATTTGTTTGGTCAATATTAATTAAAGCAGCGCTCAGACGCTATGCTTTTTCCTATCTTTATTGATTCAATTAAGCGATCCCATTATGCGCGAATACAACTTATTTACCTCAGAATCTGTAAGCGAAGGTCACCCTGATAAAATGGCTGACCAAATATCAGACGCTATTCTTGATGCCATCTTACGTGAAGACCTTCATGCGCGCGTTGCCTGCGAAACCTTGGTTAAAACAGGTGCGGTGATCTTGGCAGGCGAAGTGACCACGACTGCCAATATCGACGTCGAGCGTATCGTCCGTGATACGGTAAATGGCATCGGCTATCATCACTCAGACTTGGGTTTTGATGGTGAGACGTGTGCCGTTATTAATATGCTCGGTAAGCAGTCGCCAGAAATCGCTCAAGGGGTCGATCGTAGCAGCCCTGAAGAACAAGGGGCAGGCGACCAAGGCTTGATGTTTGGTTATGCCAGCAATGAGACTGAAGTATTGATGCCCGCGCCTATCGAATATGCGCATCGCTTGATGGAGCGTCAATCTGAGCTGCGCCGCGCTGGTGAATTGCCTTGGTTACGTCCGGATGCCAAAGCACAAGTGACCCTCAAATACGACGGTAATAAACCGATTGCCATTGATGCCGTGGTGTTATCAACGCAGCATGATCCAAGCATCTCACAAACAGATTTGCAAGAAGCGGTCATGGAATCGATTATCAAACAAGTACTGCCAGCAGACTTATTGCATGCTGGTACGCGCTATCATATCAACCCAACTGGCAAATTTGTCATCGGTGGTCCTGTCGGCGATGCTGGTTTGACTGGTCGTAAAATTATCGTCGATACTTACGGCGGTATGGCGCGTCATGGTGGCGGTGCCTTTAGTGGTAAAGATCCTTCAAAAGTCGATCGCAGCGCTGCCTATGCAGTACGTTATGTGGCCAAAAACATCGTCGCTGCCGGCATTGCCGATCGCTGTGAAGTACAAGTCAGCTACGCGATTGGCGTTGCTGAACCGACTTCGATTTCAATTAATACTTTTGGTACTAATAAAATCAGCAATGATGAAATCATCAGCTTGATTCGTAAGCATTTTGACCTACGTCCTTATGGCATCACGCGTATGCTCAATCTATTGCAGCCGATGTATCAGCAAACCGCAACCTTTGGACATTTCGGTCGTCAAGGTTCTGAAACTGCCTTTACGTGGGAAAAAACGGACAAAGCGGAAATTTTAAAAGCCGATGCAGGTTTATAAGACTGTTTACTTGTTTCCATTTTTTAGATGTATTCGGTCTTTATACTTATCAAGTTTAAAGACCGCCATGATATATTCAAATTTACTTACCATTCTTAGGAGTCGCTTATGTCTCAAGATAATATGCCAGACAATGCTCAAAATGACGCGCTAAACGACGCTTTAAATAATAGCCAAAATGACGAAATTGATACCGCTCTTGAAATCACTCCTGAAATGCAAGCGTTCTATCAACGTGCCGACGAAATCATTGGCGTCGCCAACAGTCAGCTTGGCCCTAACGCTCACTCAGGTCAAGTCGGCGCGTCATTGCTGTATGCAGCAGCGCGTTATAGTGCGTCAGTTGCCTCGATTGGCTTTGTAAAAGGTGATGATTTTGCTAAAGAAAAAGACGATATCGTTGAGTTTTATACCAAACAATATCGCCAAATGTTAAGCGACAACTTGACTGATTACGCACAAAACTTTGATAAATATGTGCAGCTTAATAAAGAGGATAAACCTGCCCAGTAAGTTTATAAAAGCTCAAAGTTTATAAAAGCTCAGTCAAGAAACATATAAGAATTAATATCAAAAGCCCAAGCCTTCGTAGCTTGGGTTTTTTATTGTTCTAATAATATGCTTATTAAATATCAGCGAAGAATTAAAAAACGAATAGCACATTTGCTTTTTGTTTAAAACTGGCGTTTAATGCAAAAATAAATGATAAAAACGATATAAGGATATTTATTATGCGCGCGCTCTCTACTTTCAAACTTTCAATCACCATAAGCTTTACGCTAGCTTTAGCAGGTTGTAACAATATCAGCTCTAACTCAAACCCGATGCCTGATAGCACGCCCATTCAGCCGCCCGCCTCTAACACCAGTCAACCCCCAAAAGGCCTTGTAGCACAATGCCCAACCTTTGACCCCGAAAAAACCATGTGTACCGCGCAATACGATCCGGTCTGCGTAAAAACGCAAGTCGGCTCAGTGATAAGCTATCGTACGGCGGGCAATGCTTGTTCAGCTTGTAGCACTCCTGAAGCCGTCAGCTATGTCAAAGGTGAATGTTTATAGTGACAGTGTAGCTGTGAAAGTGTCGTTGTGGAAATACCTCTGTGAACATGCTGCTATTAAAATTACCAGTTTAAAACCTATAAATTGTTAAGTGCCCATAAAAAATCCCAGTTTTTAAGCTGGGGTTTTTTATGGTTTTAACTACTGATATTTTTCAGAAAATGAGTTTTTTAGTTATCTGAAAACCTACTCATCAATCTTCTCGATGCTCGGCGGTCCGGTTAATAATTCTTCATCGCGGAACTCATTGGCAGAGTTGTGCTCAGCCGATTCTTCAGTGATAAACCATTGCTGATTGCGATAAAGTATCAATCTATCACGGCTCAAACCACGTAGCAATGAATACATCATAATCACGATGACCACGGCAAACGGGAAGCCCGAGACGATAGAAGCAGCTTGCAGGGCACCTAGGCCACCTGCAGCTAACAGCACCGCCGCGATAACCCCTTCTGTACCTGCCCAAAATAAGCGCTGAATTTTCGGTGGATTGGTATCACCGCCTGAGGTCAGCATATCAATGACAAAACTGGCAGAATCTGATGAGGTGACAAACCAAAGCACAATCATTATCACAATTAAACCGTTTAGCGCGGCGGTCAGAGGATAAGACTCCATTAATTTAAAAATAGCACTACCGGTATCCGCGCGCACCGCTTCAACCAGTCCAGGATTTGCGATACTCGGGTCAACCGCTGCCATCAGCTCCATATGAACGGCCGAACCACCAAAAGCGGTGAACCATAAAAACAAAATAGTAATCGGGATTAATAACACCCCTAGAATAAACTCACGAATGGTACGGCCACGAGAAATACGGGCAACGAACACACCAACGAATGGCGACCAGCTAATCCACCACGCCCAGTAAAACACCGTCCATGAGGACTGCCAGTTGGCCTCCCCCTCATAAGACTCTGTCCAAAGTCCCAGCGGAATCACTTGATGCAAATAATTACCGATATTCTCAAAGAAGCTGTTAAAAATAAACTGGGTTGGACCCAAGATAATCACAAAGCTTAACAGCACAATGGTAAAGAAAATATTGATATCGCTTAAGCGTTTAATGCCTTTATCAAGCCCCATCAATAGCGACAATCCTGCTAGCATGGTGATAATGACAATAAGGATAATCTGCACGGTGATGTTATTTGGGATACCAAATAAACTATCAAGCCCTGAGTTAATCTGTAGAACCCCAAGCCCTAAGGTGGTGACTACGCCAAACATGGTACCAAATACTGCCAAAATATCGACCGTATGACCCATAGAGCCGTAGATTTTTTTACCGATGAGGGGATATAGGGTCGAGCGAATCGCCAACGGCAAGCCACGGCGGTAATGAAAATACGCCAAAGATAACGCCACCATGCCATAAATCGCCCACACATGCAGGCCATAATGCAAAAACGAGATATTCATCGCTTGCTTGGCCGCGGCAATAGTTTCAGGCTCGCCCAACGGCGGTGCCATAAAGTGATAGAGCGGCTCAGCCGTACCCCAATATAGCAAACCAATACCGATACCCGCCGAAAACAGCATGCCAATCCAAGACACCAGATTGTACTCTGGATCCTCGTTTTGGTGACCAAGCCTGATATCACCATAGCGGCTAAATATCAAATAGATACTCATCACCAACGTTAAGTTGACCACCATGATAAAAAACCAACCAAAGCGCATCGATACAAATGCCTTCGCTTGGCCAAACACTTCGCTTGCCAATTCGTTAAAAAAGGCACCGAATATGATAAACGCGAGGATTAAAATCGCTGAGGTTAAAAAAACAGGTCTACTTACCCGCGGGAAAGGGCCCAATCGGCCAACTTTAACATGATCCATTCAGTCGTCTCAATTTTTTAGGACGCCAACCTTAACAAGATATCTACAAACTATCAAATCGCGCCAGTCATCCGTTCATGGTAAAAATGAAAAACCCTAAGACAACGATGCATCTTAGGATTTTAAATGACAATTATTATATTGTGTTTTTAAGTAAAACCAACGGCAGCTAACTACATGATTGGCTTGATAAAAATTACTTTAAAGCTGATGATTTAAAGTCGATGTATAATAGGTCCACTTTAAATCAAACAGTGCGACTGGGATGAATTTTGCGTAGCCTCTGTGATAGCGGCAAGCAAGAAAAATTTATACCAGTTGCACGTGCTAACTCACGTATCTATTGATTTCAAACCGACTATACGCAGCTTAATTAATCACCTTTAACAATTTTAGGCGGACCTTTTAATAAGTCCTCATCGACAAACTCACTGGCCGAATTATGGTCAGCTGACTCATCGGTAATATAACGCTGCTGATTGCGATATAAGATAAGTCGGTCGCGGCTCATACCGCGCAGTAACGCATACATCATCACAAAGATGACCAACGCAAAGGGCAGACCTGCTACGATAGCCGCCGCTTGCAGGGCATCTAAACCGCCCGCTGCCAATAATATGGCGGCAATCAAACCTTGCATCAACGCCCAAAATAAACGCTGGATTTTGGGTGGATTGGTATCACCGCCCGCCGTCAGCATATCGATGACAAAACTGGCTGAGTCTGATGAGGTCACAAACCAAAGGACAATCATCACCACGATTAATAAGGTAATCGGTTTGGTCAATGGATAATATTCAACCAGCTTAAAGATGGCACTACCGTAATCGGCTTGCACCGCCGCGACCAATCCTGGGCTAACCACCTCAGGATTCATGCCGGCGAGCAGCTCCATTTGTATCGCCACACCGCCAAAAGTCGTAAACCAAAAAAACAAAATCGTCATCGGAATCAGCAGCACGCCAAATACAAACTCACGAATGGTACGTCCACGGCTGATACGCGCAATAAAAACACCGACAAATGGCGACCAGCTGACCCACCATGCCCAATAAAATATCGTCCAAGCTTTTTGCCAATCAGTATTACTATAGGCTTCGCTCCACGTCGACAACGTGACGATGTTTGCCAAGTAGTTGCCTACGTTTTCTATAAAACTGTCAAAGATAAATAGCGTCGGGCCTAAAATTACCATAAACGCCAATAAAATACCGGTCAGCCCCATATTAATATCACTAAGACGTTTGATGCCTTTATCAAGACCGAGCATCAGTGAACCACAAGCTAATGAGGTCACAAAAGCAATGATAATAAACTGTATCGTTAAAGTAGAGGGAATACCAAATAATCCCTCAAGGCCCGCGTTAATTTGCATAACGCCAAGACCTAAAGAGGTCACCACCCCAAACATCGTCCCAAACACGGCTAAGACATCGACCGTATGCCCCCATTTACCATAAATCCTTTGTCCAAGAATAGGATAAAGGGTTGAGCGTATCGATAATGGCAGGCCACGGCGAAAATGGAAATACGCGAGCGACAGCGCAACGATAGTATAAATCGCCCATGCATGCAGCCCCCAATGCAAAAATGACAGATTCATCGCTTGTTTTGCCGACTCAAGGGTTTCTGCTTCCCCAAGCGGCGGTGCCATAAAATGATATAAAGGCTCAGCCGTCCCCCAATACACCAGTCCAATCCCGATGCCCGCCGAAAACAACATTGCAA
Source organism: Psychrobacter sp. Sarcosine-02u-2 (assembly GCF_002836335.1). NCBI lineage: Bacteria > Pseudomonadati > Pseudomonadota > Gammaproteobacteria > Moraxellales > Moraxellaceae > Psychrobacter > Psychrobacter sp. Sarcosine-02u-2. The sequence goes on from NZ_PJBX01000162.1 coordinate 34,627, forward strand.
TCCATGAAAATAAGCTATATTGCGGTCGCTCCGTCTGTTTGCCTAGACGTATATCACCGTAGCGACTGGCAGTCAGATAAATACAGAATACCAATGCCATATTGAATAAGATGATAAACAACCAGCGGAATTTTTCGGCGATAAAGGCCTGTAAGAAGCTAAAAAGTGTTGCTGCCGTTTCAGAAAATAACGAACCAAAGATAATAAAACCGACGATTAAGACACTTGAGGTAATAAACACCGGTTTATTTACCTTTGGAAAGGGTCCAAGTTTACTTACTTTTACTTCGTTCATTGGCTAAAACCTTAAATTTAAGAAAGGCTACCTTAACAAACTGCGCCCTAATTATCAATTTACTACAAGATAAGGGCGACTAGACTCTTTTATTAGTAATATGACTCGCAGTCTAATTAGTTATTTAAATGGCTATCGAGGTAGTAATTGCAGCAGCCTACCTTTATCGCCATCTTCTAATAACCACACTTGCCCATCGACAGTTAAGACACTACGAATTCGTTCACCCATATCATAGCGGTAGCGTTCGGCAGCGCCGTTATTGTCAGCAAACTTAACCACGATAAGCGCTTTTGATGACAAGCCGCTGATAAGGGCATTACCTTGCCACGCTGGGAAATCATTATATTTACCAGTCTGATAAATGCTAATCGACGACGGTGATATTACAGGCGTCCACGATATTTTTGGCGCGACGAAATCAGGGCGCGTATCATGATCAGGGATATCCGTCCCGGAATAATTGCGTCCGTTCGAGACCACGGGCCAGCCGTAATTATTGCCTTTTTCTATCAGATTAAATTCGTCACCACCGCGCGGCCCCATTTCATGCGCCCACAACCTACCTTTATCATCGAACGCCATACCAAGTACGTTACGATGACCAATCGTCCAAAATTGGGCGGCAATGTCGCTACCATTTTGTGCAAATGGATTATCGGCTGGCACTGAACCATCGCCATGTAATCTGATAATTTTTCCCAGATTCACACTCATATCTTGGGCTGGTGTTTTTTCTTGACGCTCACCTGAGCTGATATATAAATACTGCCCGTCAGGTGAAAAAAGCAAGCGATGGCTATAATGCCCTCGTCCTTTTAGTTTCGGGGTTTGCTCCCAGATGGGCGTTATGGCTTGCAAGCGTGGCGCGTCAGTATCTAAGCCCGTTAATGTGGCTTTGATAACTTTTGCCCCAAATTTATTACTGTCGCTTCCTGTGCCCGCCTCGACATAGCTGATATAGATATTATTAGAAGTAGCAAAATCCGGCGCAAGAATGATATCGCCAAGTCCGCCCTGCCCGCCATACGCTACTTTTGGCACACCATTAACGCTTGTCTTTACACCTGTTGCCGTATCAACAATCAAAAGCTCGCCTGCTTTTTGGGTTATGAGCAGTCTGAGTGGCTGATTATGAATGCGAGGTAATGCGGTCATTGCCCAAGGCTCGTCAAAGCTAGCAACCGTCTTGGTTGTAAAGGTAGGTTTTTCAGTATTGGCTAGGGACTCTTCGACAGAGGCTTGTCCTTCTTTATACTCGGTCAAATCTTTATTGGTATTGACGGCGGCAGGATTGGAGCATGCAGAAGCACTAAACAGCAGTGACGTCATGACTAATGATAATAGTAATGGCGTATTTGTTGATTTTTCATAGGTTATCATCCTGATTTATCTCCTTAGTTTTGCCGTCTTTTTATGTGCCTTATCGTTATTTATACCACAATCAAAGCGCGCAAACGGTAAATAATATTGGCACAAAAAAACCCCTTACCTGCCTATATAAGATATAGATAAGTAAAGGGTTTTTAGGTTTATACCATTCAGCAAATGATATTTAACCTTAGCTCATTCTAAGCTTATCAAACGTTAGCTTATCATCAGCGCCGACATCGATTTTGATAATATCGCCTGGGACGAAATCACCGGCCAACAGTTTCAATGATAATGGGTTTTCGATCTCTTGCTGAATAGCACGTTTGAGTGGACGCGCACCATACACAGGATCGTAACCAATAGCGACTAGTTTGTTCATCGCATCGGCTGACAGCTCGATATCCATCTCACGCTCTTGGAGACGCTGACGTAGACGCTGCAACTGAATGTCAGCAATACCAGCCATCTGCGACATGCCAAGCGGATGGAATACCACAATCTCATCGATACGGTTGACAAACTCTGGGCGGAAATGCTGTCCGACCGAATCCATCACCTCAGACTTGATGTCTTCATAGCTCTCGCCGACCATCTCTTGGATTTTGTGTGAGCCTAAGTTACTGGTCATCACAATCACCGTGTTTTTGAAGTCGACCACGCGACCCTGTGAGTCCGTTAAGCGACCATCGTCCAATACTTGTAGCAAGATATTAAACACATCAGGATGCGCTTTTTCGACCTCATCAAACAGTATCACGCTATAAGGCTTACGGCGTACCGCTTCGGTCAACGTACCGCCCTCTTCATAACCGACATAGCCTGGAGGCGCGCCCACTAAGCGGCTGACGCTGTGTTTCTCCATATACTCACTCATGTCGATACGGATGATGGCATCCTCACTATCAAACAAGAAGTTGGCCAGTGATTTGGTCAGCTCAGTTTTACCAACCCCCGTAGGCCCTAAAAATAAGAACGAACCCAATGGGCGGTTGGGATCAGATAACCCAGCTCGGCTACGACGCACAGCGTTGGCGACTGCTTTGACCGCTTCATCTTGACCGATGACGCGCTCATGCAGCTTCTCTTCCATAGCCAACATCTTGTCACGCTCGCCTTGCAGCATTTTGCTGACAGGAATTCCCGTCGCGGCTGCCACCACCTCTGCGATCTCGTTGTCCGTGACTTTATTACGCAGCAGTTTGGCACCGCCATTATCACCTGCCAGCTCTTTTTGCTCGGCCAAATCAGACTCTGTGATACGGCGCTCAAGCTGTGGAATCGTCTCGTACTGCAGCTTACTCATGGTCTCGTAGTCACCTTCGCGGCTGGCTTTGTCATAAGCGATACGCGCTTTGTCCAGCTCGTCTTTTAGCTGCTGACTGCCTTTAACCAGCGCTTTTTCCGCTTGCCAAATCTCATTGAGATCGGCGTACTCTTTTTCTAGCTCTTCAATTTGTGCATCGAGCACTTTACGCTCTGCTTGTGCGCCGGCATCTTCTTCGTTTTTGAGTACTTCGCGCTGCATTTTTAGCTGAATCAAACGGCTATCGAGCTTACCAAGCGCTTCAGGCTTGCTGTCCATCTCCATGCGCAGGCGACTTGCCGCTTCATCGATTAAATCAATCGCCTTATCTGGCAATTTGCGATCGGTAATATAACGATGGCTCATGCGCGCTGCGGCAATAATCGCGCTGTCTTGAATATCGACACCGTGATGCAGCTCATAACGCTCTTTTAGACCACGCAAAATCGCAATGGTGTCTTCAACCGTTGGCTCATCAACCAATACTTTTTGGAAGCGGCGCTCAAGCGCGGCATCTTTTTCGATATATTGGCGGTACTCATCTAGCGTCGTTGCGCCCACACAGTGTAGCTCACCACGTGCTAGCGCTGGTTTTAGCATATTACCAGCATCCATCGCACCATCGGCTTTGCCAGCACCTACCAAAGTATGCAACTCATCGATAAATAGAATGACATTGCCTTCTTGCTTTGACAAGTCACTGAGTACCGCTTTGAGTCGCTCTTCAAACTCACCACGGAATTTTGCACCCGCAATCAATGAGCCTAGATCTAACGACAGCACTTCTTTGCGGCGTAGTCCCTCTGGTACATCACCATTGATGATTTTTTGTGCTAGGCCTTCGACGATGGCTGTCTTACCGACACCCGGTTCACCGATGAGCACGGGGTTGTTTTTGGTGCGGCGCGAGAGCACCTGAATGGTACGGCGAATCTCTTCATCGCGACCAATCACAGGGTCAAGCTTACCAAGTTCCGCCTGTTCAGTTAAGTTAATCGTATATTTATTCAGCGCATCACGCTGATCTTCAGCATTTTGATTATTCACGGTTTCATCACCTCGCAGTTGCTCAATGACCGCTTTTAGTTTACTTGCCGTCACCCCAGCACTTTCAAATATCTTTTTGGTGTCGCCTTGCTCAGCAAGTGCCAACATCACCCATTCAGTCGCGATAAAATCATCGCCTTCTTTTTGTGCTTGACGGTCTGCCAAGTTCAAAATTTTAACCGAATTCGGGTTTAAATTAACGTCACCTGTTGGCTCACTAATCGTTGCTTGATTGTCGAGCGCCTTTGCCACGCCATTTTTTAGCGCAGGAATAGACGCGCCTGCTTGTTGGCAGATAGATAAATTAGACTCATCCTGTAGCAATACTGCAAGCAGATGCACGGGATCAATACCTGTATGGTCACGTCCCAATGCTAGGCTCTGTGCTTCTTGAATGGCTGATTGCAATTTCTGGGTAAATTTTTCGAACCTCATAATTGTGTCCTTTTATAATTAGTATTATCAGTCAGTGAATGCAACATAAAATACCGAACGCGCAGCGTTTAAAACATAGCGCTTATCGTCAATTTTATCGTGTCTCAATCACCGTTAGTTGTTATATATATAGGGTATAACATACAAGATTTCAACCTACTTATGCAATTTGTCAATCAATATCTATGACTTATTAGTAAATACTGAAAAATAGTAAGATTTTATACAGGTAAAAACCTTACCCATAGCAATGATATTATCACAAACTATCAATAGGCACACTAAGAGAATATTTCAAGAGAATAAATAAAAAAAACAACTAAAAGAGAGGCTTGCTCAACAATGAAAGGCAAGCAAGAGACAGCTATAGCAAAGATTTTAATGCGCTGTAACTGCTAGAAATTTACTACACGATAGCCAGCATTAACATAACGCTCATTCTACAATTTCTATCGATGTACCAACCTTAACTGCCGCCATAATCTCATCCATCTCATTATCAGTGACGGCAATGCAACCATCGGTCCAATCACGTTGTTGGCTAATCCATGCTAGATGACCGAAGCCGTTCATCTGCCCATGAATCATAATATCGCCACCAGGATGGACGCCGCGTGATCGTGCCCGAGCTTTGTCCGCAGCATTGGGGTAGCTTATATGGATGGAGCGATGGGCAATAGAGTTCTCATTCTTATAATCTAAGATGTACGCCCCCACGGGTGTGCGCTCATCGCCTTGCTGCTGTTTATGACCAACCGGACTATCCCCTAGCGCAATACGATAGGACTTAATGACTTTATCACCGCTCAATAGCTGCAAAATACGATCGGATTTATCGACAAAAACTTTATCGATAACCACCGTGCTGGAAATAGGCTGACCATTATTGCCTGTACTTTTTGCATCCGAGGAGGCTGTTTTCACATACCCTATCGCACTGGTGCTCATAATAGTGGTCAGTCCCAGTCCTATCACGACAAACAATCGACGCGGCTTTTTACTAAAATGTAGAGAAAGAAATGACATAGGCTTTAATAACTCCGTTTAGCGTTAGAAAGTGAAATGGCAACATACCACGCTATTAACTTACCAAAGCACTATGCCAGTTTTTGTGAAAATTTCATGGATAACATTAGGGCGTGTCCTCAATTCAATCGTTTACTTTCTAAATGGCCTAAAAATAGCTAAGTTTTGCCAAACATCGTCAAATAGCTTATTAATATCTCGATATTATTTGCGCTACTTTCCTTGTTTGACAGCAATTTACCTCATTTTTATCACTATTTTCAAAATGAGGACACGCCCTAGGATCTTTTGAACATAAAAATTGCGTTAATACCATTACACCATACGAATCGCGCCATCTAAGCGAATGACTTCTCCATTGAGATAGGCATTATCAATGATATGCATGACCAACTTGGCAAACTCATTGGGATTGCCCAGACGCTTAGGATAAGGTACGCCCGCCTCTAGTTGCTCGCGCGCTTTTTCAGGAATGGTCTCCATCATCGGTGTGGCAAAGACGCCCGGCGCGATAGTCATCACGCGAATACCATGACGTGCCAGCTCACGTGCTAGCGGTAAAGTGAGACCGACGACACCTGCTTTTGACGATGAATAGCTCGCTTGCCCGACTTGCCCATCAAAAGCTGCGATAGAAGCCGTATTAATAATGACGCCATTATCAGCGTTCTTCTCTACGGAGCTGTCTGCGGTATTGGCATTTGCTACACGCTTTGCAATACTGGCTGCGACCAGACGCGCGACATTAAAAGAACCGACAAGATTAATATTGACGCCGCGACTAAAAGCATCGAGATCTGCTGGGTTGTTATCACGGTCCAGCAGCTTTTGCACCACAGCGATACCTGCACAGTTAATAGAACCTTGCAGACCGCCAAATTCTTTTTCCGCCACTTCAACAGCCGCTTGCACCTCATCGCCACTGGTCACATCACAACGTGCAAAGCGTACATTATCACCCAGCTCATTAACCAAAGCTTGCCCAGTTGACTCGTTCAAATCAGCAATGACGACCTTGCCGCCTTGACTCACGATAGCGCGAACCACTGACTCACCTAAACCTGACGCACCGCCTGTGACCAAAAAGCTGTGTTGTTCAATTTGCATAACAATTCCTTTAATGGATGTTTTATTACTATTCTTATAGGCTAACTATTTTATTATTTTCAAATAATATGAATGCTTCGACTCATTTATGCCGCAGACAAACTACGCAACAAGAAACGCTGGATTTTACCGCTTGGCGTTTTTGGTAGCTCCGACACAAATTCAACCTCACGCGGGTAAGCATGCGTCGATAGACGTTTACGTACCAAGTCTTGAATCTCTTTAGCAATCTCATCCGTCCCTTCGATGCCATCTTTTAGCACCACATAAGACTTAATCGTATGACCGCGCACCTCATCTGGTATGCCAACTGCTGCGGATTCTGCCACTGCCTCATGCTCAAGCACGGTATTCTCCACATCTGTCGGCCCTACGCGGTAACCTGCTGTAATGATAATGTCATCATCACGCCCAGAAAACCAATAGCTACCATCGCTATGGCGCTCGACCACATCGCCAGTCAAATAGTAATCATCCACAAAGGCGTCTTTTTCATTCCAGCTATAACCGCGGAAATAAAACGCAGGCGATTGGCTAACCACTACGGCAAGCTGTCCTTGTTCACCATCAGGCAATACTTGCATGTCATCACCTAATACGACGAGTGTGTGACCCGGTAGCGCCATGCCCATCGAACCAGTAGGACATTCATGTGCTAATGCATGGTGCGCACAGCAGGTCATGCCCGTCTCTGTTTGACCATATTGGTCCTTTACTTGGCAGTTTAAATAGGTTTCAACCCAATTAACCACTTCGGTATTTAAAGTTTCGCCTGCTGAATTGGCACAGCGCAGTGCTAAACGGGCGCTAGCATCGTCATGTGATTTCTCAAACACACCGCTCGATTTCATCATCCGAAACGCCGTTGGCGAAGAAGCTAAATTGGTAATTTTATGGCGAACCATAAAGTCAAGAGTATTAGCCGCATCAAAGCCCGCCTCGTTAAAGTAAGTCGTGACGCCCATCAGTAAAGGTCCCGTAATCGCGTAATATAGCCCATACGCCCAGCCGGGATCGGCCATATTCCAGTAGTTATCATCGGCGCGCAAGTCAATCGCATAGCGCATATACAGATAAAAAGCAGATAACGCTGATAACGGCACACTGACGCCCTTTGATTTACCGACCGTACCTGAGGTAAACATTTGCAAAAACGGCGCATCTTCATCTAACAAAACAGCCTCTAGCGTTTGCGGCTGGGTCGCCATCATCTGAGCATAATTATCATCAGACCATTTGCTTTCATTATCAGCTTGCGCATTATTCTTACTGCCAACCATGACCATTTTGGTTTGCTCGGCTAAGTCTTCAAATTTACTACGATTATCAATATTGGTAAAAACCACTTTGGTATTGGCTTTATCCATGCGGTATTTAATCGAATCATAGCCAAAAGCGGTAAATAGGGGTTGATAGACTGCGCCAATCCGCCAAGTCGCTAGTACAATGGTGAGCAGCTCAGGGGTACGCGGTAGCATGGTCGCTACTTGGTCGCCAACTTGTACGCCGTAGGATGTTAATAAATTGGCCACTTGCGCACTGGCTTTATCAAGCTCAGCAAAAGTCATGCGCGTCACATTGCCAGCGGTATCTTCATGCACTAAGGCTAGATTATCGCCGCGTCCATCACGCACATGACGACCGCAGCAGGCCATATAAGCATTTAAACGGTCATCTAAATGCTCGCCATAGATTTCTGCCAATAACGCATTCATATCAAAATTATGATAGTAATCGTTGTAGCTCGTTGGTGTGTGGGTAGTATCTTTAGTAGAGTTTGCGGACGAATGATTGGAAGATGTGGTGTTCATAAGCTAATCCTTTAGCAATAGAGAGTCGCTGACGATAGACGATATCAGCACTTTATTAGAAGTCAAACAGTCCTATCCTAGTCACTATTTGCTCTTATGGTTCGCGCATATTAAAATGCGTATACTCTATTAGTAACGCATTTTTATATTTATATCAATACATAACGTATCATTTTCAGAAATTAATACGAGTTTTGCTAAAAATAAGTTTATTGAATAGCATTTAAAAAGCCTAGCAGCGCTTTCTCTTCACAGCTTTGATATTGTTTGGTACGGCCACGGCGTGCTTGTTTATAACACTCAAAAAACTGCCCTGCTAAAAAGCGCTCGATAATAACCGGATTGATATAAGATGCTCGGCAAACAGCAGGCGTATTGCCAAGCTCTTCTGCCACCACTTTAACCATATCAACGACCAGCTGCTGGCGCTCATTACTATTAGGCTCACTGGCTAATATTTCTCTGCCCTCGACAGTCTGCAGCTCGTCGTACAAATAACTGGCCGCAAGGACGCTTGCCATCCAAGTACGAAAATCCTTGGCGCTATATACATTGCTGCTGTATGTCTTGCCCTCACTATGATGACCGCCAGTATGCGACCGTATATAGTCATTGATATCGCTACTATCGACGACTTGCTTATCACCATTATCATCCAAATATTTAAAAATCTGATAACCAGGAAGCTCAGAGCAGGCTTGTACAATCTCAATTAAACGCTCGTCTTGCAGTTCAATATGATGCTCTTTAGCGCTTTTACCCACAAAATCAAACGCCAAGCCATTATCCGTTTCGCTGACGTGCTTGCTGCGTAACGTACTGAGGCCATAGCTTTTATTGAGCTTGGCATAGCGGCTATTACCGATACGAATTAAGGTGGTTTCCAGCAATTTAACCACGGCGGCAAGTACATTGGCGCGTGATAGTGGCGCTGCTTCCAAGTCTTTTTCGACTTGCGCTCGCAGGTTTGGCAACGTTTCAGCAAAGCCTATCATCGCTGCAAACTTAGCATTGTCTCACACGCGATTCCATTCGGGATGATATAGGTACTGCTTGCGCGCTTTATCATCGCGGCCTGTCGATTGCAGATGACCTTTATCATCTTGGCATATCCAAACCTCTGACCACATCGGTGGTATCACCAGCGCATCAAAACGCTGGCGTAACGCTTTATTTTTGACCGTTTTGCCGGTGGCGTCTTTATAAGTAAAGCCGCGGCCCCAACGCCTACGCGTAAACCCCGGCTCATCGTCGCTGACGTAGCGTAAGTTGGCCAAGCGCGCCAAATGTTCATAATCATGGCGCACATCTTGCATGGTTGTTTGGTCATCTAGCTTCGCCATAAAAAATACTCAATTAGTCAAATAGTCGTTTTAGGATAATGAATTGCGGCTATTTTTGCTGTTTGTTTGCCACAAGCAAAGTGTAATCGATGTGTAAAACACCGCTTTGAAAGGTTCTAAACGATGAGATTTTAAGCCATAATTCGCTGAACCCCACAACTTAAGTCAAATAAATATAATGACAAATACTTTGATAAAAATAGCCTCATTATTTATAGCTCCATTGTCTAAAGCGGATTACGACGCTTGGTTAAAATTGTGGCAAAATTATTTAACCTTTTATGAAACTCGCCTACCGCCAAGTACTACAGAAAAGACATGGCGCAACCTGCTTGATGACGATATGCCGATTTATGGTTTTGGCGCATGGCAGAACGACATACTAGTAGGTATCACGCATGTGGTGCTACATCCAAATACTTGGAATACGACAGAATGCTGTTACTTAGAAGATTTATACGTTAGTGAGGCGGTTCGCGGGCAAGGCGTTGGACGCGCACTGATCGAACAGGTGTATGAATTTGCCAATAACAAAAACTGCAACCGTGTTTATTGGACGACGCAAGAAGGCAATGCGACGGCGCGCAAACTCTATGATGTAATCGCTATTAAAACTGATATGGTGCAATATCGCAAAGATTTATGACTTAAACTTATCTAAAAACACAGCTATAAAAAAACGCCAAGTGTTAAACGCTTGGCGTTTTTTTACGACACAAATCTAAACTAAAAACGATTATTTACCATAAGTACATAAATAAGCACTTTCAACGTTTACTTTTACTTGAAACTTCTGATTGGCTTCAACGGTAAATTGCTCGCCAGCCTTAAAGGTTTGCCATTCATCGCTTTCTGGCAATTTGACCGTCAATGCCCCACTGACTACGCTCATGGTTTCGAATTCGCTAGTACCAAACTCATACTCACCAATTTCCATCACGCCGACGGTAGCTGGCAGGGTCGCTGTTTGAAAAGCAATAGAAGTCACTTTATTATCAAAATAGTTATTAACGCTTGGCATAATTTTCCTTAATTAAATATTGATTGGACTTTCAAAGTTGTCTTAAAAACTGTCTTTCAAATGGCATTAATGGTAGCCTAAATTTACAGCCCAGCTTTTAAGCTTGCTACAATAAATTGATCGAGGTCGCCATCTAATACCGCGCCAGTATTAAAGGTTTCAACACCAGTACGCAAGTCTTTGATACGCGAGTCATCGAGTACATAAGAGCGGATTTGACTGCCCCAACCGACATCAGATTTATTATCCTCAACCGCTTGCTGACTCTCCATACGTTTTTGCATCTCAAGCTCATATAACTTGGCACGGAGCATTTTCATCGCCGTCGCTTTGTTACCATGTTGGCTGCGCTCGTTCTGACAAGTGACTACCACGCCACTTGGCTCGTGAGTGATACGCACCGCAGAATCGGTGGTGTTCACGTGCTGACCACCCGCGCCTGACGAGCGATAGGTATCGATACGCAAATCGGCTGGGTTGATATCAATCTCGACGTTGTCATCAATTTCAGGTGACACAAAAACAGCAGCAAACGAGGTATGACGACCATTATTACTATCAAATGGCGATTTACGCACTAAGCGATGCACGCCAATTTCGGTACGTAACCAACCAAAGGCATAATCGCCTTTAATCTCAATCGTCGCTGACTTAATCCCAGCCACACTACCTGACGATACTTCAATGACGTCGACCTTAAAACCATGAGACTCGGCCCAGCGCGTATACATCCGCAGCAGCATTTCCGCCCAATCTTGCGCTTCGGTGCCGCCACTACCTGACTGAATATCCAAGTAGCAATTGTTTGGATCCATCTCACCGCTAAACATCCGGCGAAACTCTAAATCAGCAACGCGTTTCTCTGCATTATCGAGCTCTGCTTGCACATCCGCAAGCAAGGATTCGTCTTCTGCTTCTACTGCTAAATCAAGAATGGCAGCGGCATCTGCTAAAGTCGTTTCAAGCGAAACCACCACGTCGATGACGCCATCAAGCTGGCTTTTTTCTTTATTAATCTTGGTCGCGCGCTCTGGATCATTCCATAGCTCGGGGTTTTCCAGTTCTAAATTGACTTCTTCTAAGCGTTCTTGCTTACCGTCGAAGTCAAAGATACCTCCGCAAATCCTGCCCACGCTCAGATAAATCTTTGATACGTTCTTGATACGGATTGATTTCCATAAAGTTTCCTGTCTTTTTAAATAAATATCTTACTGATATGGCGCTATTTTAAATGAGATTGACGCTAAATAGTTGGCTAATTAGTACTACCTGTATATTAAATAGTTATAGACCAGCTAAATCGACCAATCTTCTACTGCCCAGCGATGGGCCAGCGCGTGCGCATGCAGGGCATCATCGGGTGACACGCAGATAGCCACATCCGCCCATTCGAGTAATGGAATGTCATTTTTGGAATCTGAATAGGCATAAGTTTTATCAAAAGTGATACCCGCTAATTGCTTTTTATTAAGCCACTTGTCTAGATGGTAGATTTTACCTTCTTTAAAATTGGGCTTATCGATTAATTTACCGGTATAACGCTCGTTTTGTATCTCAAGTGGCGTTGATAGTACATTACTCTCTTCAATACCAAAACGCTTAGCAATCGCCGACACTACAAAATCATTGGTGGCAGAAATAATCACCACGTCGTGACCCTGCTCGACGTGATGACAGAGCGCCTCCATGGCTTTTGGGCGAATATGCGGCTCGATTTCCGTCTTAATATAGTCTTCGCGCAGCTCATGCAGCCTGTCCATCGGTAAGCTACTTAAGAATTGTGCGACAAATTCATTATATTCGGTCGCATCAAGCGTACCTTCGATATAATCTTGATAAAACTTTTGGTTGGCGGTGCGATATTCAGCTTCGTCAACCAGATTATGCTTAACGATATACTCACCCCATAGGTAATCGCTATCGACATCGAGTAAAGTATGGTCTAAATCAAAAAGTGCCAACTCTTTTGGAGCCTGTCCTGCTTGTGTTGCCTGCATAATGGAACCTTATTCTTGTTTATTAAAGGAATGATTTTTTAGATATAAATGATTTTTGAAATAAAGAGCTTAAAATAAAGAGTAATGAATATAAAATTTGCTGAATAAACTTTTAGAAGCCCACTGTTTGCCAAACAAAATTATGCTAACTTGTTTACTTTAATATCCCATTAGCTTATCTTTAGCCTGCTGAATAATAAAAATAGAGAAATTTATGAAAGCGACTGATGATAAAACTGCTTTGTCTAACCGACCGCGACCTCCTGCCCGCTCAATCAGAGAAATCAGGCGACGGCAGTTAGGCAAAAGCTATCAATCGCCTTTAGAGCGTCTACTTTATGCGCTGTTAAACGCTCTGTTATATGGTTTTGGCGGCTTACTTATCGACCTTGCCATCGTTGTTATTCGCTCAATAGCCGGTATGGGCAATGGCGAGATATTCTGGCTATTTACGCCGTTTATGCTAATTTTGGGGGCGTTAACAGGTTTTATCGTCGGTAAAAGCGCCGGTGCTGAAAGCGTTAATGCCTTAAATATCGACGATACCGGTAATAATCATTATCTTAGTGACCATTCTATTCGCCATGATATCTTTCGCGGCCTGATTATCGGCATTATCATTTTTGCCGTTATTTGGCTTATCATGATGCTAATGGCATAAAATTCCGCTTTCTGATACCTCAATCAGGCATCGCTATTTCTGTTAAGCCAGTTTTAAATTTCTGACAGCGCTCCGCATAATGCATAGCTGATAGCTTTAACATTGCCGCTTGCTCATCGCTTAAGGTTTTGACCACTTTTGCAGGAGCGCCCATCACCAGTGAATTATCCGGTATCTCTTTACCTTCGGTGACCAAGGCTTTGGCACCAATGATACAGTTTTTGCCGATCTTGGCATTATTTAACACCACCGCACCGATACCAATCAGGCTATTATCACCAACTTCGCAACCATGCAACATCGCTAAATGGCCAATGGTGACGTAATCGCCGATTTTAACCTCAATCCCTGCATCGGTATGAATGACGCTGTTTTCTTGCACGTTACTATAATCACCGATATGAATGCGCTCGTTATCACCGCGAATCACCGCCCCAAACCAGACGTTGGCCTTATGACCCAAATACACATCGCCTATCACCCGTGCAGTATCAGCAACCCAACCATCAAATGGGACTGCAAACTCTGGCGTTTTGTCTAAATATTGATAAATCATCATCCATCCTTAGTCATTATTTTCATAAACGTTTATAAATAGTAAAAGTGTGGTAAAAAATGATGGCGTTGTAGTCTTGTCTTAAATAAACATGGTGTAAAGCTTGTAAGTCATAAATAGTTTTAAAAGTTTATAAAAACTATTTTATAAAAACTTTATAGTATAATGCCGCCAATAAATCCTCTTTAGGCTCGCCGCCATGTTTATCTATAAAAGCAGTAAAAAGCATCCAACGACCATCTTATTATCTAGCGTCCTATTAACCAGTGGCGTTATCGTCACTCTTCCTGCTCACGCAGACAGTAGCACTACTAGTAAGGTAGGCGATGTGCTGGCCTTTGCCATTCCAGCTGCTGCTTACGGTAGCACTTATTATATGGATGATAAAGAGGGTCGTCAGCAATTTTACTATTCATTTGCCACTAACGTTGCTACGACGCAAGTCCTAAAATCGGTGATAGATAAAGAGCGACCCAATGGCCGTGATGAGGATTCCTTTCCTTCTGGTCATACCTCGATGGCGTTTCAGGGTGCCAGCTTTATCCATAAACGCTATGGCTTAGAATACAGTATTCCTGCGTATATTGGCGCAGGTTTCGTAGCTTATAGTCGTGTTGAAGCCGATGAGCATGATGTGGCCGACGTGGTCGCAGGGGCAGCATTAGGGGTTGCCAGTAGTATGTATTTGACCAAAAGCTATTATGACGACCAATTGCACATCGCTACCAATTTAGCACCCGACTATTATGGGGTGTCGGTGCATTATAATTTTTAATAGCACTTATTTATCCCATTTGAAAGCACTAAATACAGACATTAGAAATAACAGAAGAGATAAGATGCTAGCCCTTAACGCAAAACTCTAGTATAATGCGCAAAATCTGTGCCAAAGCGAGCGGACATGATGCAAGTTACTCATTCACCCTTAGTGAATCCTGTACCTTTTCATCTATGATGTCTTCTCGCTTTTTTGTGGAAAAAATTTGGCTTCAGCCCTTTTTTTTGTGTATTTAGCAGTATTTAAATACCTCTAAAAAGCCATTTTAGCGCAACATTTTTACCATAAAACATCACGGCACTCACCCATAACAGCGGAGGCAACCCTTGAATTCATCGGCAGAAATACAAGCAATTTTGGCACTAGCAGACGGTACTATTTTTCGCGGTTTGAGTATCGGTAGTCTTGGTCATCGTGTCGGTGAGGTGGTATTTAATACAGCCATGACAGGGTACCAAGAAATCCTAACCGACCCAAGTTACGCGCGCCAGCTAGTCACCCTCACCTATCCGCACATCGGCAATACCGGCACCAACGCTGAAGATGTCGAGTCTGGTAATGGCCATCAAGTATGGGCTGAAGGGCTTATTATTCGTGACGCGACGATGGTCACTTCAAACTTCCGCAACTCTGAGTCATTGACGGATTATTTACAGAACCATGATACGGTTGCCATTGCTGATATCGATACCCGACAGTTGACGCGCTTATTACGTGATAAAGGTGCACAAAACAGTTGTATCATGACCGCTTCTAACGGCGCAACGATTAGCAGCGACGACGAAGCTCAAGCGATTAAATTGGCGCAAGAATTCGCTGGCATCGAAGGCATGGACTTGGCAAAAGAATGCTGTACGCCAACGACGTTTGAGTGGACAGCGGGCAGCTGGGATTTATCAGATACTCTGCTTAACCGTGATGTACCGGGTAGCCATGATAGCGGTACAGGCGGTTTCTTTAAACAGCTTGGCACCCATGTCGACTCAAAATACAACGTCGTCGCCTACGACTTCGGTAGCAAAACCAATATTCTACGTATGCTCGTAGACCGTGGTTGTCATGTAACTGTCGTACCCGCACAAACCCCTATCGCAGACGTACTTGCAATGAATCCAGACGGTATCTTCTTATCAAATGGCCCTGGCGACCCAGCTGCTTGTGACTATGCTATCGATGCGGTCCGTCATATCATTGAAGAAACCGACATTCCAACCTTTGGTATCTGCTTAGGTCATCAGCTAATCGGTCTTGCCAGCGGTGCCAACACCATTAAAATGAAAACCGGTCATCACGGTGCCAACCATCCAGTACAAGACTTGGCCACTGGTACGGTGATGATTACCAGTCAAAACCATGGTTTTGCCGTTGATGAAGACACCTTGCCTGATAACGTTAAATCTACCCATCGCTCATTATTTGATGGTACTAACCAAGGGATTGAGCTGACCAATAAGCCAGTCTTTAGTTTCCAAGGTCACCCAGAAGCCAGCCCTGGCCCACATGATGCTGCGCCACTGTTTGATAGGTTTGCGGATATGATGGAAAAGGCTAAAGCATAAAATAGATATTCTTTTACAGCTTAGATCATGCTCGATGATTTAAGCTGACCCACACAAAACACAATAGTATTTTTTAAATACTGTTTTATCCAAATATAAACCAATTAAAACATCATATAACGAAGGTAGCCCTAACTATGCCAAAACGTACCGACATAAAAAGCATTCTTATCATTGGCGCAGGCCCTATCGTCATCGGCCAAGCATGTGAGTTTGACTACTCAGGCGCGCAGGCGTGTAAAGCGCTAAAAGAAGAAGGCTACCGCGTCATCTTGGTCAACTCAAACCCTGCAACCATCATGACCGACCCTGTCATGGCTGATGCGACTTATATCGAGCCGATTACCTGGCAGACGGTTGAGCAAATCATTGCTAAAGAGCGTCCGGATGCTATCCTGCCAACGATGGGCGGACAGACAGCGCTAAACTGTGCTTTAGACCTAGACAAACATGGCGTCTTGACCAAATACAACTGTGAATTGATTGGCGCGACCAAAGACTCAATCGAGATGGCAGAAGACCGCAACTTATTTGATAAAGCCATGAAGCGTATCGGCCTTGAGTGCCCGCGTGCTGAAACCGCTGAAACCATGGAAGAAGCCTTTGCAACCCAAGAAAAAATGGGCTATCCGTGCATCATTCGTCCGTCATTCACCATGGGCGGTTCAGGCGGTGGTATTGCGTACAATCGCGACGAATTTATCGAGATTTGTGAGCGCGGTTTTGACTTATCACCGAACCATCAATTGCTTATTGATGAGTCACTAATCGGTTGGAAAGAATATGAGATGGAAGTGGTTCGTGATAAAAACGACAACTGCATCATCATTTGTGCGATTGAGAACTTTGACCCAATGGGCGTGCATACCGGCGACTCAATCACAGTCGCCCCAGCACAAACTTTGACCGACAAAGAATACCAAATCATGCGTAATGCTTCATTAGCCGTACTGCGTGAAATCGGTGTGGAAACAGGCGGCTCAAACGTCCAGTTCGGTATCAACCCTGACACGGGTCGTATGGTCGTCATCGAGATGAACCCGCGTGTCTCACGCTCATCGGCATTGGCATCAAAAGCAACCGGCTTCCCGATTGCTAAAATCGCTGCCAAATTGGCGATTGGTTATACCCTAGATGAATTGCAAAATGACATCACAGGCGGCAAAACGCCAGCGAGCTTTGAGCCGGCGCTCGATTATGTTGTGACCAAAATACCTCGCTTTAACTTTGAGAAATTCCCACAAGCCGACAGTGTGTTATCAACCCAGATGAAATCGGTTGGTGAAGTGATGGCAATCGGTCGTAACTTCCAAGAATCGATGCAAAAAGCGCTGCGCGGCATGGAAACCGGCAATGATGGTTTTGATGAGCAAATCGACTTAGCAAAAGTTAGTATTGAGAAAGCCCGTAGCGAGATTAACAATCGCTTAACCATTCCAACGCCTGAACGCATTTATTATCTTGCCGATGCTTTCCGTATCGGCATGAGTGTCGATGAAGTGTTTAATTTAACCAAAATCGATCCATGGTTTTTGGTACAAATTGAAGACATTGTCAAAACCGAAGCACAAGTTAAAGCCCTAGGCTTTGGCGGTTTAACTGAGCAAAACCTGCGTAGCTTTAAGCGTAAAGGCTTATCGGATTTACGTTTGGCAAAACTGCTTGGCGTCTCACAAAAACAGCTACGTAAAAAGCGTTGGGATTTGAACGTTTATCCAGTATATAAACGCGTCGATACCTGTGCGGCAGAGTTTGCCACCAGCACCGCTTATATGTACTCAACGTACGATAGCGAATGTGAAGCCAATCCAACGGATAACAAGAAAATCATGGTTATCGGTGGTGGTCCTAACCGTATCGGTCAAGGTATCGAGTTTGACTATTGCTGTGTTCACGCTGCCCTTGCCATGCGCGAAGACGGCTACGAGACCATCATGGTTAACTGTAACCCTGAAACGGTTTCAACCGATTATGACACCTCTGACCGTCTGTATTTTGAGCCAATCACGCTTGAAGATGTGTTAGAGATTGTGCGTATCGAAAATCCAGACGGCGTGATTGTGCAATTTGGCGGTCAAACCCCATTAAAACTGGCGCGTGCGCTTGAAGCTGCTGGCGTCAAAATCATCGGTACCAGCCCTGATGCGATCGACCGCGCTGAAGACCGCGAACGCTTTCAGCATATGATTCAGCAATTGAACCTTGTGCAACCAACCAATGCGTTAGCGACAAGCTTAGAAGATGGTTTGGTCAAAGCCAAAGACGTTGGCTATCCGCTAGTAGTCCGCCCGTCTTATGTACTCGGTGGTCGCGCGATGGAAATCGTCTATAACGAAGACGAGTTAAGACATTACTTGCGCACGGCGGTACAAGCATCAAACGAAGCGCCTGTACTCCTTGACCGCTTCTTAGATGATGCCATTGAAGTCGATGTTGATTGTGTTTGCGACGGTACTGATGTGGTGATTGGCGGTATCATGCAGCATATCGAACAAGCTGGCGTGCACTCTGGCGACTCGGCCTGCTCACTGCCGCCTTACTCATTATCAGATGAGCTTTGCGATAAAATGCGCGCGCAAACCGTTGCGATGGCAAAAGAGCTTGGCGTCGTCGGTTTGATGAACGTTCAGTTCGCGGTAAAAGGCGAAACGGTTTACATTCTAGAGGTGAACCCACGTGCAGCTCGTACCGTACCTTTCGTATCTAAATGTATCGGTACGTCATTAGCACAGGTCGCGGCGCGCTGTATGGCTGGTACGTCATTGAAAGATCAAGGTTTTACCACTGAAATCGTCCCAGCATTTTATGCGGTCAAAGAAGCGGTATTCCCATTTGCTAAATTTCCGGGTGTTGACCCAATCTTGAGCCCCGAGATGAAATCAACTGGTGAAGTGATGGGTGTGGGTAAAACCTTTGGCGAAGCATTCTACAAAGCGGTTATCGGTAGTAATGAGCGCCTGCCAGGTCTACCAACTGAGGGCGAAACCAAAACTGTCTTTATCTCGGTGCGTGATAGCGATAAAGAACAAGTTACTCCTATCGCTCGCCAGCTTCTAGATTTTGGCTTTAACATTGTTGCCACCACTGGTACGCAAAAAGTACTGGCGGAAAACGGTATTGAATGTAAGCAAATTAACAAAGTCACCGAAGGTCGCCCACATATCGTCGATGCCTTGAAAAATGGCAAAATTGACCTTATTATCAATACTACTGAAGGCAAACAAGCGCAAGAGGATTCATTCTCTATCCGCCGCAGTGCCCTACAAGGTAAAGTATTCTACGTCACGACATTAGGCGCGGCAGATGCAGTTTGTAAATCTTATGCGATTGACCTACCGTTTGATGTGTATAAGCTACAAGATTTGCATGAACAAGCAAAGACTATCGCTTAGCACTATTGACTTGATGGTATAATTTCAGTAGATTAAGCATCATAGCGACGCTTATTTAAAAGCGTTGGCAAAAATTATGTCTGGTTTTTATACGACTATAGTACTTAAAAAAATTGTACTTTAGAAAAATAAATTTTTTAAAAGATAAACCTAAAAAGCATAGTGGCTGAACTGCGACTATGCTTTTTATTACGTAAGGTTAAGGCGTCTTTTCGGTAAGTGTATCCGTGCTGATAGTTAATCGCTAAGTGTGCAGTTACTTAGGACGCAGCCTCAACCTCATTCTTTTTATATTACATACTCATTGCAACAACACTGACACCATCTCATCATGAAATGGTGCCCGTGTTATTGGTTTAAGGAAAAAACATGCAACGTTATCCCATGACTCCACAAGGACATGCGGCGCTAGAAGCCGAACTAAAACAGTTAAAAAGTGTCGACCGTCCACGTATTACAGCGGCTATCGCTGAGGCGCGCGAACATGGCGACTTAAAAGAAAACGCTGAATATCATGCCGCTCGCGAACAACAAGGTTTTTGCGAAGCGCGTATCCGTGATATCGAAGCCAAGCTTGGCGCTGCACAGGTCATCGACCCTACTACGCTACCAAATGATGGCCGAGTGGTATTTGGCGTGAGTGTGGTCATCGAAAATATGGATACCGAAGAAGAAAAACAATACAAAATCGTCGGTGATGACGAAGCTGACTTTAAAGCTGGCAAAATCTCAGTCAACTCCCCAATTGCGCGTGGTTTGATTGGCAAATCTGAAGGCGACGAAGCCCGTATCGAAACGCCAAAAGGCATAGTCGAATATGAAATCATGAAAGTGATTTACGATTAATATTGGTTATTTTGTAGATAAATAGATCACCTTAAAAAAGCTTTTGATAACAAAAGCTTTTTTTGTAGATAGGTATAGTTAATTAGATATAAAAACGATACAGCGAGATGAAAAGTTGTTTTTCGCAGCATCTGTCGGCGTAGGCACAGCACGCAAGAAAAACAACTTTTCATTGAACGATTTGATAGCGACGTATCTGATTTATTTGTATTCAACTATATATTTTTAGTGCAGCTGATAGATGCAAAAAATAGTACACAACGTCATTATTAGTAGAGTATTAGTTACACAATACAGCTTTTTTACTCAATTCGTTTTAGCGCATAATTGTTCACACATTAAGTGCTAAGTATTTGACTAAAATAATGATGGAATGATAGCAAGTGTTGGCTATCTTAAGTACCTTTGCCCTCGTTATTTGACATGGTTTACATGCTCATTTAACGGGGGTTTTTTCTTATATAAGCGTTGTTTTTCTCGACCTTATTTTTTAAATTTTGTTTTTTTGCTACTTCATTAGCGGCTTTATTTACTGCTATTTTAAAGGAATCTATTATGACCACGCCTATCAATACGCCAGCATTTCAGGCTACGAATAAAAAAGCGCTTAAACACGCCTTCATTAAAAAAAACACTATTCCTACAGCCATATCAATGGTCTTAGCGGGTAGTTTTCTGACGCTAACTGCTGCCCAAGCTGCACCTGAAGTCACGGTCGTACCATCTGTGAGCAACAGCACCACAGTGGTCGAAAGTTACTCAGACGGCAAAACAGCGGTTATCACTGCGACGCCGAATGGCATCACCATGCAAGATGGTATGCCGTTTTACCGCACACAAGTGAGTACTGCGCCCCGTTATGTGGTTCGCTCAGGCGCTAATACTGTCGTTACTCAAGGCAATGCCACGGTCACGAGCGTACCTGTGACCAACCAAGTCACTAATCAAACCAGCAGAGTTGACGTCATAGCGGTTCCAACGACCAGCGTGACCGAAGTCTTGCCTGTGACGCCGGTGACCCAGTTGCCCGTCATCCATACACCAACGACCACCGTCGTCACTAATCAACCGGCAACGACGCAAATCGTTTCTACCTCTTTAGATACTCTGCAATTGACCCCAACTTTTAGCACGCCTGGTGTGGTTAATGCCCAAACCAAAGTCATGAAAATATTAAAAAATAAAGATGGTCGTGAAGTGGCCGTACCCGCCAATCATATCGCGCCTGGTGACGTCATCGAATATCACACCACTTATACCAATACCACCGCGCAGCCTGTTACTGATATCAATGCGATGGTGTCATTGCCAAATGGTGTCCAATTAGTGTCACTAAACAGTCCATTACCAACGCTTGCGACTACTGGTGGCGATAGCTATCAAACTATCCAAAAAGTGGGCAATACCGTGGTTGTAAAAGAAAACTATTCTGGTCTTAAATGGAACTTGGTTGATCTAAGTCCAAATGCTGCTCAGACCGTCGTTATACGAGCTAAAGTTCAGTAATGACGACCTTATAAAATATCATATTTTACTAAAGAATTACTCTAAAGCCTTGCAAACGCGAGGCTTTTGTCATTTTAAAGAAGAATAAAGCTCCAACTATACTTGTTAATATTTTTTATTTTCAAGCGACACTATCTGTCGTCTTGTTTATCTAATTATCCTACCTTTATAATGACTTAAGCCTGATTTTGCTAAAATACATACCTATAAATGATTTGGTAAATCGCGCTTATGGCAACCATCAATTATGAACGACTACAAGGTAAGCTCAATATCTTAGCGGACGCTGCTAAGTATGATGTCTCTTGCTCATCCTCCGCAGGCACTCGCAAAAACCAAGGCGGTGGTCTTGGTGATGCTTCAGCAACCGGTATTTGCCACAGCTATACCGAAGATGGTCGCTGTGTCAGTCTTCTTAAAATCCTTTTGACCAATCACTGCATCTACGATTGCGCATATTGTACCTCACGTAAAAGCAATGACACCCTGCGCGCTGCTTTTAGCGTCGAGGAAGTGGTTGATTTAACCATGCAGTTTTATCGTCGTAACTATATCGAAGGATTATTTTTAAGCTCAGGGATTTTTAAAAGTGGCGATTATACGATGGAGTGCTTGGTCGAGGTCGCCAAGATACTGCGTACCCGCGAGCGCTTTAACGGCTATATCCATCTAAAAACTATCCCCGGCGCGTCAAAAGAATTGTTATTAGAAGCGGGGCTTTATGCCGATCGCCTTAGTGTCAATATTGAAATTCCGACCAAATCAGGTCTGGCATTGCTCGCTCCAGAGAAGTCACATGATGAATTAAAAGCACCAATGGAAACCGTTAAAACTGAAATTATCACTATCAAAGAGAGCCGTAAAACCCATAAAAAAACACCTAAATTTGTGCCAGCGGGTCAAACCAGTCAGATGATTGTTGGCGCCAGTAATGAGACCGATTTGCAAGTCATACAGCTATCGAGCCATTTTTATCAGCAATATGATTTAAAACGTGTTTATTACTCAGGTTACGTACCGATGTTGTCTGATAGTCGCCTGCCAGCGATTGGAGCGCCTGTGCCGATGATACGTGAAAACCGTCTGTATCAAGCGGATTGGCTGATGCGTTTTTACGGCTTTGGTGCCCATGAAATCGTTGAGCCTGACTCGCCATTTCTAGACTTAGATTGCGACCCGAAACTTGCTTGGGCAACCCGCCACCGCGAGCATTTTCCCGTTAATATCCAAACCGCCACTTACGAGATGATTGTGCGTATTCCCGGTATCGGTACCAAAACCGCTAAAAAGATAGTGAAGGCGCGTAAGTTTAATCAGTTGACGCTTTATCACTTGAAGAAAATGGGCGCGGCGGTCAATCGTGCCAAGTACTTTATCGCAACAACGGGTAAAAACGAGCATTTGGCGCATTTAACCCGTGATAATTTCCGTCAATATGTACTGGCGCAAACGCAGACCAAATATAAAGACCAACGCAACGGTCAATTAGCGCTGTTTTAATCAGCATGGTTTTAGTCGGCATGGTTTTAATTGCCACTATTTTAAATAGGAACATAAATGTCACAGCTGATGCAAAGTCACGATTACATTGTTGGTCACTTAACGCCCAGTATTGTGCTTTATGAGCCAAGTTTTGAGGGTTGGCTCAGTGCCGTTTTTTACGTGTATGCCAATAAATTACAAGACGATGAATCACTACAGTTAATTGCTCAAGACTGCTATGTGCCGTCATTAATCGCTCAGGCAAAAAGCGTTGCTATCGACACCAACAAAGCCGAGCGCGTACTGACAAAGCTTCATAATTTATTAGGTCGCTCAGGTATGCGCAATATCCTCTGGGGATTTTTATCAGAAAAAGCTCATATCGGCACCACTTTATTTCAAGTAATTAAATACGCCATTGACTACCCTAGCCGCCATATTATGGAAGATTTGGGTAATCTGAATGTTTTGGAGTTGGTACAAACCGTCAAGTCGGTCGGTAGAGAAAAACACCGCATGGAAGCCTTTGTGCGTTTTGAGCATACCACTGACGATATTTACTTTGCCCGCGTTGAGCCTGATTTTAATGTACTGCCTTTGATTGGTGAGCATTTTCGCCAGCGCTATCAAGATCAGCATTGGGCGATTTATGATGTGGCGCGTGGCTATGGCATTTATTATGACAAAAGTAAAAGTACCCCGTCGCGCCCTGCTGACCTACAAACCATCACTAACCTAGATGATACGGTACTGCGTAATCCTGCCAGCATTCATAGCGAGGACGAGCAGCGTTATCAAAAGTTTTGGCAAGGCTACTTTACTAATGTCAATATCAAAGAGCGTAAAAACCCACGGCTACATAAGCAATATCTGCCGCAGCGCTATTGGAAATATCTCAGTGAAAAGCAAGTGCTACCAAATGCTGAGCATTTACAAAAACGTCGCTAGTTTAGTAACGTTACCTATTGCCAACTGCTTATTCTCAGCTAAGAAAAGCATGGCAAATTTGACCTTATCTTTTTATCTTGGTGGTTGAGTTTTCGGCACTTTTAACTGACAATAGCAGCTTGATATCCTATTTGGTGACCGACGCTATTATGAAAGTTATGCGCTTACTGTCGTCCTTAAAGCATGATGAATCCGAGCGCGGCATTTTTCATCTGGGTCGCGCTTTGGTTAAAAATGGTCATACTTCCATTATCATTGCCAGCGCCGATGAAGAAAATGACTTGGTCAAACGCCTAAAGCGCGATGGTAATATCTACCATCAGCTGTATATGAATAAGAAATCTTGGCTGTCACTGCTACAAGTCGCCCCGCTGCGCCGCTTGATTGAAAAATACGACCCTGATGTCATTCATGTGCATTCGCGCACCCCTGCATGGATATTGCATTTGGCCTTGCGCCGCGCCCGCCTCAAGCGTCGGCCAAAACTGGTCTCGACCATGTATGGCTTTTATCCGATTAATAAATACTCACAAGCCCTGCTCGATGTCGATACCATCATCACGGTCTCTGATAGCGTCACCAATTATCTAAAAAAAGGCCTGCGCCGTGAGGAGCTAGAGCCTAAAGTTATTAAGCGCATCTACCGCGGTGTCGATACGCGCCGTTATCCGTATCGACACAACCCTTCTGTGTATTGGCTGCGCCATACCTTTGCCGAATATCCTGAACTTGAGCACAAAAAATGGCTGGTTTTTCCGACCATCATCGGTAATGAATATGGGCAAGAATGGCTGATTGATATCTTGGGTAATCTGCAAGAACAATTTCCCAATATTCACGTCATTATTATGGACGATGACTACCGCGAAGGTGATGTGGCGCATGAAGATTTTCGCCAGCGCAGCAATACGCTTGGATTGTCTGAGCGCATAACTTACGTCGGCAGCAAACGTAATGATATGCGCGAATGGCTGTCGGCGGCCAATATCGTCATGGCGCTTGCCAATGAGCCAGAATCGATTGGCATTAATGCGCTGCAAGCAATTCACTTAGGCACGCCAGTCATTGGCTGGGATCAAGCGGCCTTTAGCGAGATACTACAGCCACTTTATCCGCAAGGATTGGTCAAAAAATACAACGCCAAAGCGCTCTGTAAAGCGGTGCGCAACCAGCTAGAGAGTGTCACCCGTCCTGAGATGACCAATAAATTCACCATGCGTGAGATGATTGAACAAACCCTACTCGTCTATCAAGGGTTATATGACCAATCGCTTGCAGAAGAACAAGCGCTGGCGGATGCAGCAGCGGTTAAAAGAATCAAAAAGAGTCTGAAACCAACGATAAAACCTTTTGATAAACCTTCTGATCGTTTAGTCAATCAAGAGCCTGCGCTACCCATTAATCTCAAAAAGGATAAAACAAGAGCGCAAGATAATGCGGTTATGAAATCTGATAAAGAAGTTGTGCAACATAAAGACAGTCTCACTTTAAAGGATAAAAAACTGAATACTGCCTCTTTAGATAAGCACGCTTTAAAGAATGATGCGTTAGATAATAAACCGTTATAAAAAGCCAATCTCGCTAACGGTTTGGTGCAAGATTATTGATTGATAAGATTGATGCTATGAATATGTAAAGAAAGCCTAACGCTTACGCTAGGCTTTCTTTATTTTGAGAAAATCTTATTTTTATTTGGGTGGATTATCCTTTAACCACAGCTGATTGACGATTTTTAACTCGCGTAACTCCTCTGCCATGATAGATTCACTGATGCCTGGATATTTCATGACAGCATAGCTATAAAGACCGATACCAAGCGCCGTCCAACCAAAGAAAATCCACCACTCGATAGCGCTCAGCGCTGACGGCATACCCGGCATATATAAGATGAGCAAGCCGATGCCCAGTACGATGGTAAACATACCGACCAATTTGCCCGCTGGCACTCTAAACGGGCGCACCATATCTGGCTCACGGTAGCGCAAGACTAAGAAAGAGATGGCGACACAGGTATAAGCAATCACGATCCCAAAACCACCAGCATCAACAATCCATACTAGCATTTTACGACCAAATAAAGGCGCAAGCGTCGCCAAACCACCGATTAATAAAATGGCGTTTTTTGGCGTCTTATACTTCGGATGTAGCTTGCCCAAAAACGCGGGCAACATATGGGCTTTTGACATGGCATAAAGTAAGCGACTGCCACCGATTAAAAACGCGTTCCAACTCGACAAAATGCCTAATACACCGCCAATGACTAGTAAAATGCCCGCCCATTTTCCATGCCACGCATTGGTCATCGCATCAGCGGTCGCTAAGGTTGAGCCTTGTGCTTGAATGAGCGGCAAAGTGCGACCGACACTCCATGCCACGCCGACATACCACATCACCGCAATAATAATAGAGACAATCAAAAACTTACCAATATTAGGACGGGTCAGATCAATCTCTTCGGCCGCTTGCGGGATGACGTCAAAACCGACAAACATAAACGGCACCATGACAATCACCGTCATCATACCGCCAATACCACCGATAAAGGCAGGCGCTTGCACGGCGGTTGAGTTCGCAGGATTATAAATTACCGCACCAATAAACAATAACGTACCGACAAATAAAATACCGAGTACGGCTGTTTTTTGGAACCAAGCGCTGACTTCCATGCCGCGAATATTGAGCCAAGTGACGATGATTGAGCCTAGCATACCGACCCCGACCCACGTGGCATACACATCCCAGCCCGCTATCGTCCATAGATAGCCTTGATTATAATTGGGAATAAAGTATTCAACCACCGTCGGCAGTGCT
This sequence comes from Psychrobacter sp. Sarcosine-02u-2, assembly GCF_002836335.1. Taxonomy (NCBI): domain Bacteria; kingdom Pseudomonadati; phylum Pseudomonadota; class Gammaproteobacteria; order Moraxellales; family Moraxellaceae; genus Psychrobacter; species Psychrobacter sp. Sarcosine-02u-2. The sequence continues at coordinate 61,925 of NZ_PJBX01000162.1, forward strand.
ACTGCTTCAAAAGCAACGACCGAGAAGTAACCAAATAAAATACTCCAAGAGCAAATAAAGGAAACCGTGACGCCAAGCGCACGGTGGGTATAGGTATGCTCACCGCCGGTGACTGGCATTGATGACGCTAGCTCTGCATAGTTAACACCAATCATGATAACGGCCAAACCACCAATCATAAACGCTAACATCGCGCCCCATGTGCCCGCCGCTAAAATCCAGTCCCCTGCTAAAACGACCCAGCCCCAACCGACCATAGCACCGAATGCTAAAGCAATAATGTCAAACATGCCTAGCGATTTTTTTAGCTCAGACATAACCTACTCCTTGTCCGTGTGTCATCCGTGTCAGCCCTTTTTAACGGCACTGATACCCACTATTTTTATGTAATAGGGCGCTGCCCTTTTTTATCTTTTCCTGCCTATCGAGCGATAGATTTAGTATTCAAAAACTGCTTAGCAGAGACAGCAACGGCGTCTTGATTTGCAAGGCGCCGTTGTAAAACTTCTACTCAAAGCAGCACTGTCATTATCCTAAGCTTAAGCTTTCATCTTTTAAATTAACGCCTTGAGCAGTCAAAATACCTTTGATAATATCAAGGCCTTCTTGTAGCACTTCGTTCTCTACTGTGAGCGGTACCATCACGCGAATGGCGTTACCATACATACCACAAGACGCGAGCAGCAATCCTTGCTCGAAAGCTTTGGTTTTTAGGTTGGCAGTCGCCGCCGCATCAGGCTTGCCATCGCTGTCGATTAGCTCAAACGCTAACATCGCGCCTTTATGGCGAATATGACCGATGCTGCTGAGGTTCAAATCTTTTAAAAACGCTTCGATTTTGTCACCAATCTCAACACTACGCTCAAGTAGATTTTCTTCTTCAATGACTTCCATGACAGCAAGCGCAGCCACACAAGCCAATGGGTTACCAGAATACGTACCGCCCAAACCGCCGACTTGCGGGGCATCCATGATATCAGCACGGCCGATAACGGCAGAAATAGGATAGCCACCCGCTAAGCTTTTAGCACTGGTCATCAGATCCGGCTCAACATCCAATTGTTCAGACGCAAACAAGGTACCGGTACGAGCAAAACCACACTGGACTTCATCAAAAATCAGTACGATGCCATGCTCATCGCAAATTTCGCGCAAGGCTTTGGCAAACGATGGTGTCACTTGATGGAAACCGCCCTCGCCTTGTACGGGCTCAATAATCATCGCTGCCACTTCACTTGGATCGATATCCGCTTGGAAAATCATCTCAAGGCTATGCAATGCTTGTGCTTCGGTCACGTTTAGCTCTTCTGCTGGGAATAACGCATGGAACACAGGACCTGGCATCGGGCCAAAGTTCTTTTTATATGGCAATACTTTACCCGTTAGGCTCATGCACATCAGCGTACGACCATGCCAACCACCAACGAAAGAGATGACACCCGGACGACCGGTTTTTGCACGGGCAATTTTGATACAGTTTTCGACCGCTTCTGCGCCCGTAGTCAAGAACAAGGCTTTTTTCGGACCGCTGATAGGCGCTTTTTCGCAAAGCTTTTCAGCAAGCTCGACGTAGCATTCATAGTTAACCATTTGCGCGGCAGTATGGGTAAATTTGTCTAGCTGCTCGTGCACACGCTGGGTGATTTTTGGATGGCTGTGACCAGTATTCAGTACTGAGATACCGCCGACAAAGTCAATATAACGATTGCCTTCGATATCCCACACTTCTGAGTTTTTTGCTTTTTCGGCAAAAATAGGAAAGGCAATGCCAAGGCCTGTTGGCAAAACAGCTTTACGGCGCGCAAGTAATGATTGATTGGTAGTCATAAGAATATCCTTTTCTTTCTTCTTTACGTAGATGCCAATGATGGTATGGCGGTTTATAAAATAAGCTGTGGCTAAATTTGGGATTCATGCTGCTGAATCCCGTTAAATGCTAGGTGAAAATCTATAAAAAACAAATGGTTAAAATATAAAACAGCTAACCATTAGCTCTAACTATTAACTAACATCAGAGCACCAATATTTGGTCACGACATATTCTTCAATGCCGTATTTTGAGCCTTCGCGGCCAAAGCCTGACTGCTTGACGCCGCCAAATGGTGCGACTTCGGTAGAAATAAGACCGGTATTATGACCGATGATGCCGTACTCTAAACCTTCAGTGACACGCCATGAGCGAGCATAGCTGCCGCTGTAGAAATATGCCGCCAAACCATAAATGGTGTCGTTGGCTTGACGAATGACATCGGCTTCATCTTTAAAGGTAAAGATAGTAGCGATAGGACCAAAGATTTCCTCATGGGCGATATCCATGTCACTGCTGATATCAGTAATCACGGTTGGGTTATAAGACAGTTCTGATGCGCCGTTGGTGCTGCCGCCCGTGATAAGAGTTGCGCCTTTATCTAACGCGTCTTTGAGCAGCGCTTGTACTTTTTCCAACGCCTTTTTGTTAATTAAAGGACCAATATCCACGCCTTCATCCATGCCATTACCGACATTAAGCTCAGCGACTTTTTGTACAAAGACGTCGAGGAATTTGTCTTTGATATTATCCTGCACGTAGACACGGTTGGCACAAACACAGGTTTGACCCGCGTTACGATATTTAGAAGCGATTAAGCCTTCAGCGGCTTTTTCAAGATCGGCATCATCAAAGACGATAAATGGCGCATTGCCGCCGAGCTCTAATGACAGTTTTTTGATGGTTGGGGCACACTGTGCCATCAAGGTACGACCGACTTCGGTAGAGCCAGTAAATGACAGTTTATGAATGCGTGCATCGCCGGTTAGGATATCGCCGATGGTTGACGATTTGCCCGTGACGACTTGAATAACGCCTGCAGGAATACCGGCTTGCTCAGCCAATACCGCTAATGCCAATGCAGAAAATGGCGTTTCGGTCGCAGGTTTGATAATCATAGTACAGCCTGCCGCTAGTGCAGGAGCTGCTTTACGGGTAATCATCGCTGCTGGGAAGTTCCAAGGTGTGATAGCCGCGCAGACACCGACAGGCTGTTTTAGGATGACATGGCGCAATTGGGTTTGATTGGCAGGGATAACATCGCCGTATACGCGCTTACCTTCTTCAGCAAACCAGCGGATAAAGCTATTGGCATAGCCAACTTCCCCGCGTGATTCGGTTAAAGGCTTGCCTTGCTCGGCGGTCATAATGATGGCCAAATCTTCTTTATTGGCATCGATAAGGTCGGCCCACTTTTGCAGTAGTTCCGCCCGCTCTTTGGCAGTTTTGGCCGCCCACGTGATTTGCGCCTCATGAGAAGCCGCAACCGCGTCATTGACATCATCGGTCGTCAGGCTCGGTACGTTACCGATAATCTCACCGTTAAATGGATTGCTCACGTCGATAGTCGCGGCATCACTGGCATCATGCCAGCCGTCTTTGATAAAGCACTGCTGTTTGAGTAGGTCTGGATTTGAT
>NZ_PJBX01000068.1:0-416 GCF_002836335.1 Psychrobacter sp. Sarcosine-02u-2
TTTCATGGTCAGCAAACTCTTTACCGTTGTCAAAGGTGATAGTTAACGCCTGCTCACCTTTTAGCATGCCAATACAAGCTTGTGTGACGACTTTTGCCTTGCGATTGGGTAGCGCTTTGATCTTAGTCTCTCGAGTCGTTCTATCTACTAAAGTGACAAGCACACCTTGATGCCCGTGACCAACCACCGTATCCCCTTCATAATCGCCCATACGACTGCGCGTATCAATGATACTAGGACGCTCAGTGATATCACAGCGGTTCGCTATTTTCCCGCGCCTATCATTGCCGTGCAGATACCGTCTCTTATAACGCTTTTGACATCTAAGGGCGTTGTGTAGATCACCCCCTGCCTTTTTGTCAGTATAGATGTGTTGGTATATTGATTCATGGCTTGGGACATCTTGCCAACCTAGT
>NZ_PJBX01000069.1:0-378 GCF_002836335.1 Psychrobacter sp. Sarcosine-02u-2
CAAAGAGCGATGATTGAGTAGTGCCTCATCTATAGGCTCAAGCAATTGGAGTTTCATAGTACGCCGAAGTTTGGTGATCAACATGGTATCACTGTGTTTTGTGAGCCACTCGTTTAGTGCTTTACTGATATAGCCTCTATCCCCAAACACCTTGCCAAACACAGACGTTGCCATATCCTTAACAGGCACTCTGTCATCGATATTACCCGCAGTGACTTTAACAGATAAAAGCTCGCCCTTATGATTGATAATGGCGTGCAGCTTAAAGCCATAGAACCAGCCCATGCTGCTTTTGCCTCGGGTTGCCATTCTTTCAAAGACTTTATGACGGTAGATACGCTTGTTATGACAAACTGCTATCTTGGTTGAATCAATATA
>NZ_PJBX01000070.1:0-375 GCF_002836335.1 Psychrobacter sp. Sarcosine-02u-2
GGATTAATGCCAGTCAGTTAAGGCAAAAACTCAATAAAAGTAATAAAATAGCCCATCTAATAAGTAGATGGGCTATTTTACTATGAGACTACAAAACGCTATTAATGAGACGCATAAAAGGATTCCAGACACCCTAGAACAATTTAGTGAATTAATAGACCCTGAGTGGATACAGCAAGCTTTAGAATATACCGGCAAAGCGAGCATTAGAAGGCGTAAGCTACCTGCTGAACATGTCGTTTGGCTAGTCATAGGTACCGCCTTATATAGAAACCGTTCCATCTGGTATATCACAGAGCAAATGCGTCTTAATCTAGACTCACAGGCCTGTGTACCCAGTGCAGTCGTAGAAGCAAGACAACGCCTCGGGCATGA
>NZ_PJBX01000071.1:0-365 GCF_002836335.1 Psychrobacter sp. Sarcosine-02u-2
GCTAGGTTGGCAAGATGTCCCAAGCCATGAATCAATATACCAACACATCTATACTGACAAAAAGGCAGGGGGTGATCTACACAACGCCCTTAGATGTCAAAAGCGTTATAAGAGACGGTATCTGCAAGGCAATGATAGGCGTGGGAAAATAGCGAACCGCTGTGATATCACTGAGCGTCCTAGTATCATTGATACGCGCAGTCGTATAGGCGATTATGAAGGGGATACGGTGGTTGGTCATGGGCATCAAGGTGTGCTTGTCACTTTAGTAGATAGAACGACTCGAGAGACTAAGATCAAAGCGCTACCCAATCGTAAGGCAAAAGCTGTCACACAAGCTTGTATTGACATGCTAAAAGGTGAGG
>NZ_PJBX01000072.1:0-362 GCF_002836335.1 Psychrobacter sp. Sarcosine-02u-2
TATAGTAAAAGAAACAAAAATCCGCTACAGTATATAATATGGCATACTCAAAAGACTACCGACAACTGATCCTCAATAAGCTTGCAGAAGGCTATAGCATTCGACAACTTGCCGAGGAATATCAAATTAGCACCAACACTATTCAGCGTTGGAAAAAATTTCCTGAGCGTAAAAAACGTCAGTTTACCCCAACTAAAATAGACGATGCATTACTGAGAGCGGATGTAGAGGCTTATCCTGATGACTATCAGCACGAACGAGCTCGGCGTTTTAATTGTACTCAAAGAGCGATAGGCATTGCATTAAAACGAATCGGCATCACTCAAAAAAAAGAGCTTAACTCATCCAAAAGCAGATGATAA
>NZ_PJBX01000073.1:0-362 GCF_002836335.1 Psychrobacter sp. Sarcosine-02u-2
CAATTGCTGAATGTCTTTGCCGGTTAGACGACCGCCAGCTCGCTTTTCTTGTTCAGAGACTATCATGGCTTTAAAAGCGGCTATGTCTGCTTCTGCCAATTTGCTGTGACGACCTCGACGATGACGATCGTAGAGACTTTCAAGTCCTCGTTCATAATATCGCTTCAATGTCCGTCTGGCAGTTTCAGGATGTATGCAGAGGTCTTTGGCAATATCGTTAGTGGCTTTGCCTATACTATATTGGTATAAGATGAGCAGGCGTAGTCGGGCTCTGGGATTGCGCTCAGTCTTTGAGTGTTTGCCAAAGTCATGGTCTTCTAGGTTATGTATTGGTATAGTCATAAGTGGATTATACTATATAT
>NZ_PJBX01000074.1:0-353 GCF_002836335.1 Psychrobacter sp. Sarcosine-02u-2
CTTAGATTAACACATGAAGTGCAATACCAAATGTGAGGTGAAAAAAAGACCTAGATGCGCTAGCATCAAAGTTTTTATCCACCGACCAAAGTGAGATTGCAACCATGAGCTATACACATCTAAGCCTAGGTGAACGATACCAGATTTATGCCCTAATAGGGGCAAAACATAGTATTAATTTCATAGCTCGAGAGTTAAACAGAAGTCCCAGTACCATATCAAGAGAGCTTAGGCGTAATAAAAGCCTACGCGGTTACCAAGCAAAGCATGCTAATAACAAGGCTTGTGATAGACGGGCTAACAACGCCACAACTATTGTGGCTGACATCTGGGCATGGGTGACAGACAAGCTA
>NZ_PJBX01000075.1:0-353 GCF_002836335.1 Psychrobacter sp. Sarcosine-02u-2
CTTAGATTAACACATGAAGTGCAATACCAAATGCAAGGTGAAAAAAAGACCTAGATGCGCTAGCATCAAAGTTTTTATCCACCGACCAAAGTGAGATTGCAACCATGAGCTATACACATCTAAGCCTAGGTGAACGATACCAGATTTATGTCCTTAAAGGGGCAAAACATAGTATTAATTTTATAGCGAGGGCGTTAAACAGAAGTCCCAGTACCATATCAAGAGAGCTTAGACGCAATAAAAGCCTACGAGGTTACCGAGCAAAGCATGCTAATAACAAGGCTTGTGACAGACGGGCTAACAACGCCACAACTATTGTGGCTGACCTCTGGGCATGGGTGACAGACAAGCTT
>NZ_PJBX01000076.1:0-350 GCF_002836335.1 Psychrobacter sp. Sarcosine-02u-2
TATGAGTTGGATAAGTGCTCGTAGTCAGCATCCAAAAGCCGACATACAAGCTCAAGACGCTTTTAAAAAAACTTTATAGCACAGGTTAAGGCGTCACTGCCTACTGATGTGAGCTTAGATCAAGTGGACATCTGGTTTCAAGATGAAACTCGAATAGGACAACAAGGCTCATTGACCAGAGTTTGGCACTATCGCGGTGGGCGACCTCGACTGATCAAACAGCAACAGTTTCATTCCGCTTATCTGTTTGGTGCCTTTTGTCCAGCGACAAAGAAGGCGGTCGGCTTAGTACTGCCTTTCGTTAATAAACACACCATGTTATTGCATATGCAAGAGATTAGTAAAGCCGT
>NZ_PJBX01000077.1:0-338 GCF_002836335.1 Psychrobacter sp. Sarcosine-02u-2
TACTCTAATAGAGGTAAAAAATGCTTTGGACAATACAACTGGCAGCTTAAAAACCAAACCAATGCGATAGGTGCTATTTACAATAATCAGCTGTTCGCTGTTGGACTTTATGATCGCAGTGTCAATAGTGATGTATTTCATAGCTGGGTTGAACAACTGCTGCTACCAAGCTTACCGAAAGACAGTGTAATCGTTATGGATAATGCAACCTTCCATAAGCGCAAAGACACAACTGAACTTATAGAAGATGCAGGGCACACTATTTTATGGCTGCCACCTTACAGTCCTGATTTGAATCCTATCGAGCAAATGTGGGCTTGGGTCAAACAAAAACGTAA
>NZ_PJBX01000163.1:0-63847 GCF_002836335.1 Psychrobacter sp. Sarcosine-02u-2
CTTTTTTTTTCTTTTTTTGAGCCCTTATCCCGAACTGGGGTTAAAATTAATAACAACACAACCGCTGTCAGCTGACTCTATTAACCACTTGTAATGGCAAATGCTTCATCGCTTGACCGACAATCGACCATGGCAGGCTTGGCACGCAAGCTTCGTCTACTTCTGCCTCAATCGCAGCAACGATCGCTTTGGTGCCTGTTTCTGCATCTACTTCAAACGGTAAAGGTTTGGCATTTTCATTGATTTCGGTGCGCACATAACCTGGATAAATGGTCGATACCTTAATCGGCAATTTGGTCAATAGCATATCGGCACGGATACCTTCTGCAAGATGTGCTAAACCCGCTTTACTTGCGCCATAAGCGGTCAAATGCTTAGGCAAGCCGCGCATCGCTGACATACTAGATATCACCACCAGATGACCGCTATTTTGAGCTCGGAAAATATTCATCGCCGCTTCACATTGAGCAAGCGCTGAGATGAAGTTAATCTCGACGGTTTTGCGATTGGTATCAAAGCGCCCTTTGCCAATCCGGCGGCTATCACCGACGCCGGCATTGACCACCACGCGATCAATATGACCAAAATCCGCTGCGAACCCATCAAACACCTCGAATATCGCATCGTAATCACTGACATCCAAGACACGGTATTCAATACGGATATCAGGATACTGCGCCGATAGCTCGGTTTTTAAATTTTCTAAACGATCAGTACGGCGGGCGCAAATGGCAAGATTATAACCAAGTTTTGCAAAGAGTCTTGCCATACCCTCGCCTAACCCTGAGCTTGCGCCAGTGATTAAAACCGTTTTACCGCGGCCAACCTGTTGCTTATTTAAACCTTTCAGATAACGCGCTGGCTGAATGGCACTAAATAACTGATTTTTATGGTGGTTAGCGCTACTGGTCACTAAGTTTATTAATTTATTTTTCATAAACCATCCTATTGGTATTCATATAAATGACGTCGACTGTCTATCGTAACGTAAATCTACAGAGTAAGTTTAGCAGTTATAGCCTAAAGCAAACACGCAAGCAACCTAAAGCAGCATAGAATCAAACTACTTTCACCCTGTAATGATTGATTTTAAAACCATAAAAAACGGCTACCTAGTTACAGTAACCGCTTCACGATGTTTTTAATTAACTGGCTTTAAGACTTTGATCTTTGTTTTTTAGCGCCAAGTCACAAAGCGTTTGCCCTCAGCAAATAAATGACTGTATTCGTTCAAAGACAACAGGCGACTCCGTTCATTTTTAAGCGTCAGCGATGTCACGCCAGTGTTGACCAAACTTTTATTGATTTGATAGGCTGTTGAGCTGCCCTGCTGTAATAACTGCGCAGTGATCGCAGCGATAATACCACCCGAGGTAAACACCAAAACCGTACTGTCAACGCCTAACTGCAAATTGGCAACTTGTTGACGTACTTGCTCAAGCGCTTGCTTGGCGCGCTCATTAAACTGTAGCCAGCTTTCGATATAATCACTGTCGTTTTCGCCCGCATGCCAACGCTGCATCGCGTCGTCAAACAACTCTGCCAGCCGTGTGACTGGCACCTCTGCTTTAGCAATCTCAGCAGCAATTCCCACACGGCTAGCAAAAGCAGGATTAGATTTTATCAGTACATCTTTATGATTAAACTCATCAAACTGCGGCAGTACATAGCTATCAGGCTCATCTAGATTGATGGCAGTTACGCTTGGTTTTTCGTTACTCTCGCCAAAAGATGACTGATAACTTTGCCAAAAATGGCGCGCAGAATCTTGCTGCCTAACCAAACTACCGCTAAAAATCGCATCGATTCGGCGCTGGGTCGTTGCATAATGCTGACCCAGCATTTGCGCCTGCATACTACCAAGCTCTGAGAGCTGGTCGTAATCTTCTTGCCCAAATGACGCTTGACCATGACGCGCTAAAAGTATGGTTGTCATAAAACATTGCCTTATTAATCGTACTTTTTTAAATTTTTTAGATTGAATCAACGGCTATAAATTTGTGCATTTACTATGCGTTTAAAGCGTTTATTCTTTAGCTTTAGAATTACTTTGTCCAAAATAGCTTTTTGGTAAAATGCCCTTGATAACCGTTTGAATCGGACTTGGTAGTTGCTCGACCATCGCCGCATCGACGCCTATATCTTGCAGATGCGGTTGCACGTGGCTTATAAATAAAGCCTCGCCTTCATACTGAGCAATCAGCTTGAGACATTTAGCATGTAAGACATGGACGATAATCCAAAAGTTCTTAAAAGCTGGATTGCTGGTTTGTTTATTATAATAACGATAATAAATCTGCTGCACGATACCGGCTAGGCGAAATAGTCCAAACACTTCATAAAACGTCCAGTTGTCTATCTTAAGGCCCGTCTTTTTAAGATAATAGGTTACCACTTCATCACGGGTCATCATGCCTTTTAAATGCGTTGGCTGAAGGCGAGATTGCTGCATGATGATGTTGTCATCTTCTTCAATCCAATACGCTAAAGCGCTACCCAAATCCATCAAAGGGTCGCCTAAGGTAGCCATTTCCCAATCGAGCACACCGATGACCTTGGTCGGATCATCAGCCGCCAAAATCACATTATCAAAGCGCCAATCATTATGGATAACACAAGTTTTACTATCGGCAGGCGTGTGCTTGCCAAGCCATTGTCTTACCAAAGCAAAGCTTGGCACATTGGGCGTTTTGGCTTTGACATAACGCTTATCCCAGCCCGTCACTTGACGCTCACAATAACCTTCGCCGCGACCAAGATTTACCAAATCAGGGTGCTTGGTATAATCGACTTCATGCAACTCAATCAAAGCGTCGATGACATTGGTACATAACTCGCGTGTTTGCGCTTCGTTTAAATCGACGCCTTTTGGCAAATTAGCCCGCGGAATGATACCTTCCATTCGCTCCATGACATAAAAGTCTGCGCCAATAACGTCTTCATCAGTACACAGCGCGACCATTTTTGGTACATAGGGATAAGCATCTTTTAAAGCTTTTTGCACGGTATATTCGCGCACCATATCATGTGCCGATTTGGCTTTGGTGCCTTTTGGCGGACGGCGTAAAATCAAATCTTGGCCGTCACCTTCGCCTTCATATTGCAGCCGGTAAGTCCAGTTTGAAGCGCCACCTGAGAATTGTGTCACCGTTGGCTCGCCTTTTATATCAACGCCTTGCTCGCGTAGCCAGTCGCTGACCGCTTTGGCGTCAAGCTCTTCGCCCTCGCGCACTTCGCCGCCTTTATCTAAAACTTTATTAACGGTTTGATTGTCAGCATCAGTATGGTTGGCATGATGTTCAGTTGCCATAAGACATTCCTTATCGTGTGGTCGTTTATTTTTTACCAGTTATTTGTTGTTTATAAAAGCTTAAGAGTTAAAAATTCACTATCAAATCATCGATAGTGAATTTTTGGTCATATAATTTAAATGACAATGTAGCCGACTTTTTAAGATTTAGGAGGTTTAGACGAGCGGCTAAAACCTTGGCGTTTTAATTCTAATTTGGCAATCATGGTTTTATGTACTTCATCAGGACCATCGGCTAAACGTAGTGCGCGAGCTTGTGCAAAGAAAGCAGGCAACATCGTATCTTGACAAACACCCATGCCACCGTGAATTTGAATCGCCATATCAACCACTTCTTGCAAGACAGTCGGTGCAACGACTTTAATGGCAGAGATTTCAGTCAATGCCGCTTTGGTCCCCTTCGCGTCCATTTTTTGCGCCGCGTATAGTGTCAATAAACGCGCTTGGTCAATTTTGATACGGGCGTCAGCGATACGCTCAAAGTTACCGCCTAATTGTAGCAGAGGCTTACCAAACGCGGTACGCTGCATACCGCGCTTAACCGCGAGCTCAAGAGACTTTTCGGCAGCACCAATACAGCGCATGCAATGGTGAATACGACCTGGTCCTAGGCGACCTTGCGCAATCTCAAAGCCCATACCAGGTCCACCGATAAAGTTATCGACTGGCACACGCACATTATTAAAGCGGACTTCGCCATGACCGTGCGGCGCATCGTAATCACCAAATACCTTTAACATACGTTCGATGTTAACGCCTGCGGTGTTTGCTGGCACCAAGACCATCGAATGCTGATGGTGACGGTCTTTATCCTCATCAGGAGTATAAGCCATGACAATCAAAACATCGACGGCAGGGTCGCCAAGACCCGATGACCACCACTTGCTACCATCGATAACAATCTCATCGCCATCGACGACAGCAGTCGCTTGCATATTGGTTGCATCACTTGACGCCACATCAGGCTCAGTCATACAAAATACCGAACGCGTTTTACCTTCTAATATCGGCGTTAGCCATTTATCTTGCTGCTCCTGTGAACCATAACGCCATAACAGCTCCATATTTCCGCTATCAGGGGCATTACAATTAAAGACATAAGGCGCGAGCAAACTGCGACCGGTGAGCTCGGCAATCGGTGCATAATCAGTAACCGACAGCCCAGCCCCAAGCTTATCATCAGGTAAAAATAAATTCCATAAACCCGCTTCACGCGCTTGTTTACGTAGGCTCTCGTACTTTTCTGGCCAGCGCCAATTTTTCCAATTACCATCAGGGTTTTGCGCATGACAGTCCGCCCAAAACTGTGCTTCTATTGGCTCGATTTGGGTTTCGATAAACTCTTTGACTTTGGCATGCATGGCTTGACCATGTTCGCTGGCGGTAAACATTAATGTGTCGGTAGACATAGTTGACATCCTTTTCTTTACTGATGATTAATGGCTTTTATGAAATTCACATCAAAATTCTATGTGTTGAGATTGCATAAAAAGATTAATGAGATTTTATAGTGTACGTACGTATACTCTGTTTTATCTGCCCCATTTATAACACAGCATTTGCGATTAAACAGCAAAAAAGGCGCGACCCGCTAGGACACGCCTTTTACAAAATACAAACAATGCACGATTCAGTATTGGAATGTTAAAACGCTAACTATCAAGCAACCTAATGATATTTAAACTTATTTTAGGGTATTCAAGCGAGAGTCTAAATCAAAACGTGCCAATGCATCTGGTAGCTTATCAATCGCCATGCTGAGTGTGGCTTCTGCAGCTTGTGATAAACCCAATTTTTCGGCAAGCGTGGGCTTTTGACGTGAATGCAGCGCATACACTTCATTATTTTCCATACGCTCTAAAATGTAGCTGTCTGAGGTTTGCAAGCTATCAATTAAGTTAAGTTTTAGCGCATCTTCCCCATACCAATGCTCACCAGTGGCAACTTTAGCGACATCCAGTGTTGGACGATAGGTATTAACGAAGTGCTTGAATAACTCGTGCGTCTGCTCCAGCTCTTCTTGATATTTAGCGCGGTCTTCGGCGTCATTTTCACCAAACACGGTCACGGTGCGCTTATAGTCGCCTGCGGTGAACATCTCGTAATCAACGTCATGATTTTTGAGCCATTTATGGAAGTTTGGTAATTGCGAGACCACACCGATTGAACCAATTATCGCAAAGGGTGCGGCAACGATATTGTCGGCGACACAAGCCATCATATAACCGCCACTGGCCGCGACTTTATCGACACAGACGGTAAGCTTTAGACCGGCGTCTTTTAAACGTGCTAATTGTGCCGCTGCCAAGCCATAACCATGAACCAAACCGCCGCCCGACTCTAAGCGTACGACGACTTCATCGCCTTTATTAGCGGTACTGATGAGTGTGCTGATTTCTTCGCGTAAATGCTTCACCGCTGTGGCTTTGATATCACCATCAAAATCAAGCACAAAAACTTGCTGCTTCTCATCGCTATTATTCTTTTTGTTTTTACTCTTATTTTTTACTTTTAATGCTTGCTTGGCTTTTTTCGCCATGGTTTTTTTAAGTTGTTTAAGCGCCGCTTTACCTTGCGTTGCCTCCATCAGATCTTCACGACGTTGCTCTTGGCTTTTATTGAGATGGATAACTCTTAGCTCAACAGGATTTTTAGAAGGATGAAAAAGCATGAGCAGGATTCCTTGATAGTTGAAATAAATAATTTTAATAGATAATTGAAGGGGTTTTAATACGGTTTAATAAGTTAGCTTGATATGCGCACAGTGACTAGCATTTTCAAGCAAAATGACAATATTTAACCTAAGACAAATACTACTGCATAAATACCACCTCTACTGATACGTCCCTGCCCTTCGTTTGAACACTACTGATTGGAAGCCACAGGTTGTATAACAAAGGCAGATTAGGCATAATATGCGTTTACATCAAATTTTCTGCAGCCAACGTGATGACCATTTGTCTTATATCGCGTTATTCGTGCTTTTTTGGCTAAATACTCAAAGGCACGGCGCTTATATTACACGCTAGCGGCTGCATTATTGTATTTCGAATTGGGCTGACAACTGGATAATTATATTATGACGCAAAGCACTATGACGCATAGCGAATACCGAGACGAATATTGCGGCGCTGTAACCGAAAGCTTACTTGAGCAAACCATTAGCATCGTAGGCTGGGTACATCGTCGTCGCGATCACGGTGGTGTGATTTTCTTAGACATGCGTGACCGCGCAGGCATCTTACAAGTTGTCGTTGACCCTGATACGCCAGAAGCATTCGCGACTGCTGATGCGGTACGTCCTGAATATGTTTTAAAAATTACCGGTCGCGTTCGCCGTCGTTACGAAGGCACTGAAAACGCTAATATGACCAGTGGTCAGATTGAGCTATTGGGTAAAGAGATTGAAGTATTGGCAAAATCTGAAACCCCGCCTTTCCCATTAAATGATGAGAAAACCACGGTATCAGAAGATCTGCGTTTAAAATATCGCTACCTTGATATGCGTCGTCCGCAAATGCAAGAGCGTATGGTTTTCCGTGCTAAAGCCACCTCAGCCATTCGTCGTTATCTAGATGACCATGGTTTCTTAGACGTTGAAACCCCTATCTTGACTCGTGCCACACCAGAAGGCGCACGGGATTATCTAGTGCCTTCACGCACTCGCCCGGGTAACTTCTTTGCTTTGCCGCAGTCACCACAGCTATTTAAACAGTTATTGATGGTGTCAGGATTTGATCGTTATTATCAAATCGCTAAGTGTTTCCGTGACGAAGACTTACGTGCTGACCGTCAGCCAGAATTTACCCAAGTCGATATTGAGACTTCTTTCTTAAATGAAGAAGAAATCATGAATATCAACGAAGGTTTGATTAAGCATCTATTTAAAACCATGATGAATGTGGAGTTTGAAGACTTCCCGCGTATGACTTACGCTGAAGCGATGCGTGACTATGCCTCAGACAAGCCTGACCTACGTATTCCATTAAAATTGGTCGACGTTGCTGATTTAATGAAAGACGTTGATTTTAAAGTCTTTGCCGGTCCTGCCAACGATCCTAAGGGCCGCGTTGCTGCTCTACGTATTCCTGGTGGCGCTGCGCTCAGCCGTAAGCAAATCGATGCTTATACCAAGTTTGTGAGCATTTATGGTGCACGTGGTTTGGCTTATATTAAAGTCAACGACGCCAGTAACATCAACAACGGCGTGGATAAAGAATCTGGTCTACAGTCGCCTATCATTAAAAACATGACCGATGACATCCTAGCGAGCTTGATTGAGCGTACGGGTGCCGAGAGTAATGATATTATCTTCTTCGGTGCTGATAAAGCCAGTATCGTCAACGATGCCATCGGCGCACTACGTCAAAAAATTGGTCTAGACTTAGAGATGCTGACCTGTGAATGGGCGCCTCTTTGGGTGACTGACTTCCCAATGTTTGAAGAAACGGATGATGGCCGCTGGACGTCAATGCACCATCCGTTTACTAAGCCAAAAGGCTCAGTTGAAGAATTAAAAACCAATCCTGAATCAGCGCTTTCTATCGCTTATGATATGGTGTTAAATGGTACTGAAATCGGCGGTGGTAGCTTACGTATCAATACCCTTGAGATGCAAAAAGCGGTATTTGAAGCGCTAGGTATCGATGAGGCTGAGGCCGAAGAGAAATTTAGCTTCTTACTTGATGCTCTAAAATTCGGTGCGCCTCCGCATGGTGGTTTAGCATTTGGTTTGGATCGCCTCATTATGCTAATGGTCGGCGCAAGCTCTATCCGTGACGTGATCGCCTTCCCAAAAACCAAGACTGCTGAAGATCCATTGACTCAAGCTCCAGCTCCTGTTGAGGGTAAGCAATTGCGTGATCTTGGTATCCGTCTGCGTGAAAAAGCTCAAGCAGATACCACTAAACCTGCTCAGTAGCTGATCTGGTGATGAGTATCTCTTATTACTGTGATTCATTATGAATCCGTATCAGATCTTCAAATACGTGCCTTTATCTGTATTGCAGATGCTGGCACGTATTACTGCTAGGATAATGATGCGCCTGCCAAACTTGAGTATCGTTCGTACGATCAAGATCAATATGGCACTCATCGAACCTGCCCTAACGGCTAAGCAAAAAAAGACCGTTATCAAAGATATCGTCCGTCATCAGTGTCTAAGTAGCGTCGAGTCTATCAAGAGTTGGGCGATGCCGCCTGAATGGAGCATTGAGCAGATACGAGAGGTGCATAACCAAGAGATCTTAATAGAAGGCTTAGCCAATCCCAACGGCATGCTTGCTATCGTTCCTCATCTTGGTACTTGGGAGATGATGAACGCTTGGCTCAATCAGTTTGGTTCGCCAACTATTATGTACAAGCCTGTAGACGGCAGATTCGCTAATGAGTTTATTCTGCAAGGGCGTGCGCGTCTCAATGCAACGTTGGTGCCTACAGATGGTAGCGGTGTCAAAGCAGTGTTTAAAACGCTTAAACGAGGCGGTTTTAGTATTATCTTACCCGACCATGTTCCTGAGCCTTCAGGCGGCGTGGTTGTGCCTTTTTTTGGCGTTAAGACTTTGACTAGTACCCTCGCCCCTAAACTTGCTAGCAAAACCAAGTGCGCCCTAGTCGGTCTGTCTTGTATTCGCCGTGATGATAATCGTGGATTTGATATTTACTGCTATAAGCTCGATGATCCAGCGCTTTATGATCGCAACACAGAAGTTGCGACTCATGCTCTGAATATTGCCATGCAAGAGATGATTGAAGATCAATGTAGCCATTATATGTGGGGCTATCGCCGCTTTAAACGCATTCCTAATCTTGGCAATCCTTATCGCGCTGATAGTAGCAAGCTACAAGCCTTTCTAAAATCGGCTAAGGATAAAAGATATAAGACTTAATTGCGCTATCTTTTATAGTAGACTCAATATAGCGGTATCAAATATAGCATCTTCTAAGCTTCATGTTTTCATCTTATTAAAAAGAGTCAATTATGACATCTGACTTCGTTAACCATACTCTAAAAGACCAAGACTCTGCCCACCTAGCAGAGTCACGCTATATCATCTGTATGAAATGGGGCGATAAGTACGGTCCTGAGTATGTCAATCGTCTCTATAATATGGTCAGTCGCCATCTGACACTGGACTTTCAGATGGTTTGCTTGACGGATGATAGTACAGGTATTAATGAGGCGGTACAGTGCTACCCGATACCCGAGATGGATTTGCCAGCGGGACCTGAACGCGGCTGGAAAAAGCTTACAACCTTTAAGCCTGAGCTGTATGATCTAAAAGGCGTGGCGCTATTTTTAGATATCGACATCGTTATTGTCGATAATATCGACAGCTTTTTTACTTATAAGGCGGAGTTTGATGACAGCGTGGTTATCATCCGTGACTGGAAAAAACCATGGCGCATGATTGGTAACAGCTCCGTCTATCGCTTTAATATTGGCATGGGTACTTATCCTGACTTGCTTAGTAATTTTGAGCGTAATTTTGACACCATTCGCACGCAAGTACGCCATGAGCAGGCTTATCTATCCAACTATTTGCGCGAGCATCATAATTTAGAGTATTGGCCCAAAGACTGGTGCGTCAGCTTTAAATACCAATGTATGGCAAAGCCGCCCTTTAACTTTATCAAAGCACCTACTCTGCCTAATGGCGCTAAAATCGTTATCTTCCATGGTGAGATTAATCCGCCAGATGCCATTAAAGGCGGCGGCGGCAAATGGTATCGGCGTGTCTTGCCGAGTCCTTGGCTGCAAGAGCATTGGCAGTGAATCTATGAGAAAAGCCATGAGAGCAGAGAATAAAAAGCAAATAGACGTTGTTATCGCTTGGGTGGACGGTGATGATGCACAGCTCAAAGCAAAAAGAGCGCGCTATCAAAAAACCTCTAGCGCTGCCTCTGACGCTACTAGCTCAACCCGCTTTGCCAGTAATGATGAAATCTATTACAACCTTGCTTCTATTTTGAAGTACGTACCTTTTTGTCGTCATATTTATATTGTTAGTGACGGGCAGCAGCCTGAGTTTATAGATGAGTTCGCTAAGCAAGGAATTTGTGCAGGTGATAAGATAAAAATCATCGATCATACAGAGCTTTTTGAGGGTTACGAGCAGTTTTTGCCAACGTTCAATACTCGCTCAATTGAAACAATGCTTTGGAATATAGCGGATGTGTCTGATTATTTTATTTATATGAACGATGATTTTTTCTTTAACCAGTCTGCAACTCTAGAGGATTTTATAGAGAAAGATAAGCTTATCTTGCACGGTCATTGGCGCAACACGGCAGCTTTAAATGCCAAACTTAACTTTCGTAAAGCTAAATCTAAACTATTAGGTACGTCTATTCAGCCAAGACATACCATCGCGCAGATGCTCAGTGCAAAAGTGCTTGATATGGATCAGTTTTTTGAGATTCATCATTTTCCTCATATTGTTGATAAAACGATCTTAAAAAACTATCTGCTACAGCACCCACAGCTTTTAGAGACACAAATAAAGTATAAATTTAGAGATGTTGCTCAGGTGAACCCTATTACTCTGATGAACCATCTCAAAATACAGAAGAGCCAAGCCCATTTACGAGCTGATATAGCGGTTAATTACTTGAAGAACGAAGATAGCGTTGAGAGTTTTTTATCTAACTTAGATAATAGTGATTATAAGTATGGCTGCATTCAAAGCTTAGACCGTCTTAACTCTGACTCTTATCAGAAGGTTACAGCCGCTATGACAAATAAATTTTCGGCATATTTACCCTCATCGCTACTAACGAGTGCAAACTAACGTCTTAGAGCAACCATATATTGCATCAACTTTAACTTAGAGACCTTGGATACTTTATGAAAATAGCAGTAGTAGGTACAGGCTACGTAGGCTTATCGAATGCAATGCTGTTAGCGCAGCATCATGACGTTATCGCTGTCGACATTGTCGCTGAAAAGGTAGAATTGCTAAATAATAAGCAATCCCCTATCGAAGACAAAGATATCGAACACTTCTTGGCAAATAAAAAACTAAATTTCAGTGCAACTCTTGATGCAAAGCAAGCCTATGAAGATGCTGATTTTATTATTATAGCAACGCCTACTGATTATGACCCCAAAACCAACTATTTTAATACCTCAAGCGTCGAAACTGTAATTGAGCAGATACTCACCGTTAATCAAAACGCCCTCATCATTATCAAATCGACCGTACCCGTCGGCTTTACGCTCAGTATTAGAGCGCGCTATGGCACTGAGCGTATTATATTTTCTCCTGAATTTCTAAGAGAAGGCCAAGCTTTGCATGACAACCTTTTCCCTTCTAGAATCATAGTCGGAGAGCAGTCCAAACGTGCCCAGCAGTTTGCAGACCTACTCATCGAAGGCGCGCAAAAAAAGGATGTTCCATTACTATTTACTAAGCCCACTGAAGCTGAGGCAATCAAACTATTTTCTAACACTTATCTAGCTATGCGCGTGGCCTACTTTAATGAGCTTGACACTTATGCACAGACTTTTGGCTTATCTACTAGGCAAATCATCGAAGGGGTGGGCTTAGATCCACGTATCGGCGATCACTATAACAACCCCTCATTTGGCTACGGCGGCTATTGTCTACCAAAAGACACCAAGCAATTATTGGCTAATTATGATGAGGTGCCAAGTAATTTAATAAGAGCGATTGTAGACTCTAATCGCACCCGTAAAGACTTTATTGCAGATAAGATCATTCAAAGAAACCCTAAAATCGTTGGCGTTTATCGATTGGTTATGAAAAGTGGGTCTGATAATTTTCGTGCCTCGGCTATTCAAGGCATTATGAAACGTATTAAAGCCAAAGGTATAGAAGTCGTTGTTTATGAGCCAGTACTAGAAGAAAAAGAATTTTTTAATTCGCGCGTCATTAAAGATTTGAGTGAGTTTAAAGCGATGAGCGATGTAATCGTTGCTAATCGTTTATCAACTGATATACAGGACGTAGCGGATAAAGTGTTTACTCGAGATCTATTTGGGAGTGACTGATGAAAATACTGGTCACTGGTGCGGCAGGTTTTATTGGTTTTCATTTAATCAAGACGATACTAGAAACAGATCTATCTGCTAGGGATTACTGTATCGTTGGTATTGATAATATCAATGATTATTATGATGTAGATCTAAAAGAAGCGCGGTTGAAAATATTAAGTGAGATATCAGATTCAGAAGTTTTTACGTTTATTAAGTTAGATCTGGCTGATCGTGAAGCCATGTCTGAGCTTTTTGCAACCTATCAATTTGATACGGTTGTTAATTTAGGTGCCCAAGCAGGTGTGCGCTATTCTATCGAAAACCCTAATGCGTATATCGACTCAAATGTGGTTGGCTTTGTTAACATACTTGAAGGCTGCCGTCATCATGATATCAAGCATCTGATCTATGCCAGCTCCAGTTCTGTCTACGGTATGAATATTAAGCAGCCATTCACAACGTCTGACTGCGTTGATTTTCCTATCAGCCTATATGCCGCCACCAAAAAATCTAACGAGCTTATGGCACATAGCTATAGCCATTTATATAATATCCCTACGACAGGGTTAAGGTTCTTCACTGTTTATGGTCCTTACGGTCGACCTGATATGGCATATTTTTCGTTCACAAAGAAAATTCTAGCTGGTGAGCCAATTAATGTATTTAATAATGGTGATATGCAGCGTGACTTTACCTACATTGATGATATCGTCAATGGCATTATTCGTATAATTAATAAAGCGCCTTCGCCCCAGCATTCTACTATTACGACTGCAGCTGCTCCCTACAAGATTTACAACATTGGTAATAATCAGCCTGTCACTTTGCGCCGTTTTATTACTGCCATTGAAGACGCTTGTGGCAAAAAAGCGCAAGAAAATTTACTGCCCATGCAAGCAGGCGACGTACCGATTACTTACGCCGATATAGATGAATTGATAGAGGATACTGGCTTTAAACCGGAGACTAGTATAGAAGATGGTATTAAGCAATTTGTCGATTGGTATAGACAATATTATTCAGTTTAAACAAATAACAACGCTCTTTAAGGCTTATATCATAGAGATTAAGGCGCTAATATCTTTATATATTTTTAAAGGATTTTGATAACATGGCTACACCTTCAAGTTGGCAGAGAAAATTGATATTGATCTTTCGAAGCGAAAAAAGACTGAATGCGGGTAAGATTATCAAAACCTATAATGATAGAAGCTTTGATGAGATGAAAGCAACAACCATTACTGAATCAATGTGTGATATGGAAGCATTAACTAATGAGCGTAAAAGCACAGATTTAGAAAACCATTTGAATAACTTGAAATACAAATCGCTTGGTGAGTCTGAGCTCTGCTTTTATCACAACACGCTTATTATACTAATGCGCCGTAAGTACAAAATAGATAAAACATTCGCTGAATTTGAAAGACTGTGGGAAGCAGAGAGCGACTATTTATTGACACATCTGTCGTTGCGCTGGATTGTCTCTGCTTGCGATACGTTTATTGATCATTCAAACAATACTCATAGAGCAGCTATCTTGATGAATGTCGTAACTCTAATGAATACTTTACGTACTTATGAAACCAAAAACTTTCTGCAGTTATCCACTAATGCTGAATCTATGCCATTGCTAACTGAAAAAACCGATATGCTTTATGCTGGTGACTTGCCTCTGTACGATGGTCTTACTTATTTTCGTATCGGCACCGATGATAGCTTGAGAAATATGCGAAAACGCTATAGTAAATTTCAGAAAGTTGATAAATTGGCCACGACCATGTTACTGGCAGTGTTTGAAAAACTGCAGAATAATGACAGTGCTTTTGCTACTCTACGGCAGTTGCACAGAGATGATTGGTCTAAATGGTGGTTGGATTAGTCTATCTCATATATTACTACACGACTACATTCTACACCTTTTATCAAGGCTGCAACCGAGTAATGTCTAACCATTAGTTCTCATAAAATCTATATATTGTTGAGCAATATTAATTGGTGATAACTCTCTGTCAAACGAGGACTGATATGTATCAGCCTTCTCCATTGCTTCATCCATCTTCTTAGCTAATGTATCAATATCTCCCACAGGGACGAGGTTGTGTGGTGGTAGCAACTCACTTGGACCCGATGGGCAGTCTGTACTGATAACAGGTGTCCCTAAAGCCAGTGATTCAGCAATAACCCGTCCAAATCCCTCAAAGACTGATGACAAAACCATAAACTGTGCTTTTTGGATATAAGGATATGGATTTTTTTGAAAACCTAAAAAATGTACACGGTTATCCAAACCTAAAGAAGTAACCAGCTCTTTCATTGACGCTAGTAATACACCTTCACCCAATAATAGAAGTGGCAATGTTTTCCGAGTCTTTGCATAACTTCTAATCAATACTTCATGAGCTTTTTGAGTCTTAAAACTACCAACGTGAATAATGTAACTGTCAAACTCTGGCTCAAACTCTGATGCCAATTGCACAATCTGTCTTTGGTCAATCGGGTTGTATATTGTCGTTGTATTCATCACACCCAATGTAGCTTGAAAGTCTTTTTCGACTCCTTTACTAATACATATACAAGGATGCCGAGAATATATATTGCTTAATCTTTTATCATTTGCTTTTTTGCCTTGGCTTCTAAACAATTCAATTTTTTTAGAAATAGTATTTCTAATTACGTGTGCGATATTGGGCAGACTACTATGGCGCAAGACCATATCGGCTTTATCTAAATTCGCTAGCGTCAATATTGGAGTACCAATCTCTTTAAGCACGTATCTGTCTAATACTTTTGCAAAATACCAGTACCTAAGACTTTTAGTAGGTATAGAGTTATAATCATTTAGGTCTAGTTGATGATAAGTAATATCATCATTAAGCTCATAAGCTACTTTGGATTTGAAGCGTAAAATATGGACATCATAACCTAACTCGTGAAAACCTTGTCCCAGCGTCAAGACCGAACGCTCTGCACCGCCACCTTGCAAGCAGTTAATAACCAATAGCACTTTTTCTTTACTATTCGAATTTTCTTTTTTTTCTGTAGTATTATCAATCATTTATTGAGTAATCTTAAAAATAAATATTTAGACTTAGAGATGTAGCGGCCCAACTGTTTTGCCAGCTAAAGATTTTGGGTAAATTCTACGTATTTTTCTGCTATTTTGGCTGGTAGCAGCGCTTCATCGAATGGCGCATGAAACGCTTGCGGATTACTCATCGCTTGCTGCATTTTTGCGGCAATGGCATCAACATCGCCCATCGGCATTAAGTTACGTTCTGGTAGTAATTCACTTGGGCCTGATGGACAGTTGGTACTGATAACAGGAGTACCTAGCACAAGAGCTTCGGCAATAACTAAAGCAAAACCCTCCCAGTCAGAAGTCAGTATCTTAAACTGCGCATTTTTGATATAAGGGAAGGGATTATCACGAAATCCTAAAAATATTACTTTGTCTTCTAGGCTTAACTCTGTTACCAGTCGCTCTGTTTCACTTTTATGCTTCCCTTGACCCAAGAGCAGTAAAGGCATAGATTGATCTGTTTTTGCATAAGCATTTACCAATACATCATGACGCTTGGCATCTTTGAAACTACCGACATGGATAATATAGTTTTGGTATTCAGGGACAAAAGCATCGGCTTGTTGTTGAATACTGTTTTTATCTATTGGATTATGAATGGCAGTGGTTGGAGTAATATGACCAAAGCTCTTAACAAAATCTTTTTGAGCGCCTTCACTGACGCACACACAAGGATGCTTGGCATATATATCTATCATTCTTTGCTTTAACTGCTCAGCGTCGTGATTTTTATTAAACTTATAGAGTAGTGATACTGTGTTATGAATAATATAAGTGATATTAGGCAGTTTACTATTACTTAGAATACTATCGGCACGATCTAAGTTGGACAGTATGATATCAGGCTGACCGATATTTTTCGACACGTATTTATCAACAGCACGTGCAAAAATCTGGTCACGTCTTTGTGCCCCTGGTATAAGTTTATACGGCTTAAACTTAAGTACATGGTAGTTAAAATTCGGACTTAAGTCATACTGTACTAACGGCTTAAATCTTAGAATATGTACTTCATAGCCCAATTCATAAAACCCTTGCCCCAATGTTAATACGACACGTTCCGCACCACCGCCCTGTAGACAATTAATAACGAGTAACACTGTTTTTTTATGCTGCTTCATACACGATAACCTATGGAGTAATTTTTCACCTTCTTAGAAAGGCTTATCATTGCTTCATTAAAAAACTAGCGTTTAAATAGCTTCGAAAAAAATGATTTAGAAGCGTGTGGACGAGTCACCTTATTACCGGTATAACCTTCTTGAGATTTTTTAGGAAAATGACCGAAAGGTTCCACCCTATAACTGTCTAAATCGTATCCAGCAGCAAGTGCTTCGTTATAATATTCATCAAAAACCTCAGATAAATCCTGCCTCGGGTGCGACATTATTTCACCGTCAAACCAGTGCTCGATACCTTCTTCACTGACTCTAGGTAATGAATATTTATGACTGAACTGCGTACCCATATCTGAATAATGCAAAATCCTAATATCTTCTAACGCTAAGTTTTCGCCATCTATACAGTTGTAACTATCCTGATAAGGCTCAATGAGCTGATTATTATCTTTGAATACAGCCATCATTTCTTTATGGCTTTTGGGATCTTTCCTGAGTTTTTTAATTGGTAGGACAATGTTTTTTGCCGCCTTGCAATCCCATACGCATGTACACAACCGAGTCATATCCGCATTAGTCTTAGCAGCTACAACAGACTGTCCTTCAATAGGATGGTGCCACAGCTTTGCCAAATCATCTAAAATAATGACATCAGCGTCCATGTAGATGGCACGACCAGAGTGTTGACAGTACTCTGGAATTGCCCAGCGAAAGCCTGAAAAAGGCGTTGACCATTTAGTGGTATTCCAACCCTCTCCAGTCTCAGGATTAGAATACCAATAGCTATTAGGATCACGTGACAGCTGCATCCATACTATCTCAACGGGTACACTGGTATGTTTATGAATACTATAATCTAATACCATCATCTGCTCTAGATCACAGTTATTTGGGTCGCAACCAACAAAGACTTTAATACTATCTTCTGTATTCATAATTTTATCCGTTCACTGACTAATATTTATATTTGCTAATGCAATGCGATAATACTCAAATATATAATGGGACCTATTCTTTCCAGTACTTTTCGATCCACCCTACTGGCAAGATAAAATGACGCAAGTGACGTAGCGGTCTTTTTAGATTTTTGGGCTCAGTTAATCTTTTTAAGTGATCTTTGGCATTGTTAGCAGCATTTTTATTATATCTACCTTCGATCGCATGTGTAGGATATAAGTCGCCAGGGAAAATAACGATGCGAGCACCTTTAGGAATCTTTGGCTCTTTGATGTAGTTAAGTGGGAACGGTTGACGACATTTGCGTCTAAAGTGCGCAACCCATGCCTTAGGAAACAGCTTGACACCACCTGGCGCATTACGAGTGACGAAGCGCTGCTCAAAACGATATTCATCAGCGATGCCTTGCGGGTCGGCTTTGAATTTTTCTTGTAGTGAGACAAGCGACCCTACCTGAAAGCGGAAGCAAGAAGTCTGGCCGAGGCGCTCTAGCGGGTTACTTGGGTTATAAGACAAAATAACATCGTCCGGCTCGCCGTATTCAAAGAAAGGATCAAGGCTATCTACTATAATCACATCCAAATCTACAAATAATACTGTCCCTGTCAAATCACCTAATGTCTCACCCCACAAACGTGATTTTGGCCACTTGCCAAGTGTGTTGGTTGGCATGGTGACATCTAATGGTGGCAATTCTTGACATTCGATTTCTGGACGTACATCGGTGGTATCATCGGTAAAACAGACGAAACGAAACGGTGGCGTGATGTTACGCGATACCATGCCATATAGTTTATTGGCATAATCAGCCCCGTACTTTGTACCCCATTTAATACAAATAATTTGTTTGATATTTTTATTATCTGCTGTACTAGAATATATTGGCATGGACTGCTCACTTTAATCTTAAGAATAAATATGATGGCTATATTAGCATAAAAAAAAGGCTGAACAATTATGTTCAGCCTTTTTGGTCTTTAAACTAACGACTTTATTAGTCAATAAAGCTTAACCAATCCATATACTGCTCATTGCGACCATGTACCACATCGAAGTACAAGCTTTGCAGCTTTTCTGTCAATGGGCCACGGCCACCATTACCGATGGTACGATCATCATATTCACGGATAGGTGTCACTTCAGCAGCGGTGCCAGTCATAAAGATTTCATCTGCTAGATAGAACTCATCACGAGTGATACGGCGCTCAACGACTTTGATGCCCAAATCTTCAGCAAACTGAATGATAGTACGACGCGTGATACCATCAAGCGCACCACCACCCAAGTCCGGTGTATGCAGCACACCGTCTTTGACTAAAAATAAGTTCTCACCAGCGCCTTGGCAAACATAACCTTGCGGATCCATCAAGATGGCTTCGTCATAGCCATTACGAGTAACTTCTTGGTTGGCCATGATAGACACAGGATAGTTACTTGAGGCTTTGGCTTTACACATGGTCACGTTGGTCATGTGATGCGTAAATGACGAGGTTTTTACACGGATGCCGTTTTTGATACCGTCTTCGCCAAGATATGCGCCCCAGTGCCAAGCAGCAACCATTGCGTTAATACTGTTGTCACGCGATGACAAACCGAGTTTTTCTGCGCCAACCCAAATAAGTGGACGAATATAGGCTTCTGCCAAGTTATTTTGCTTGACCACATCTTTTTGCGCTTGCTCAAGTGCCGCAGCATCAAATGGTACATTCATTTGAAAGATTTTTGCAGAACCCAATAGGCGATCGGTATGGTCTTTTAAGCGAAAAATTGCGGTGCGATTGTCAGCCGTTTGGTAAGCACGTACGCCTTCAAACACCGCCATGCCGTAATGCAAGCTATGCGTAAGCACATGAACTTTGGCATCTGGCTGTTCAATCATCGTGCCATTCATCCAAAGCTTACCTTCTTGTGTTGCCATATTCATTTAATAGTCCTTATGCTAGCGCTGACGTCTAACTTTTCTTGTTGAGTGTTAATGGTTAAATAAGTGTTTTAAGTAAAATTGCCTGCTGACACTGAGTGCCTATTTTTAGATGCAATTTCAGATGCAATTTTTCTATCTGCAAATTTAAGGTGCCAGTGATTATAGCACCGGCACGAGAGGCAAATACAATATTTTAGTTTATCACTGCATGGCTTTTATTCATATACCATTCGTTACAATGGCTATCAAAGCCCTACGCTTATTGCATTGAACTTATAACGCCGCATCATTGTTTTATGGCAGGATTATTCAGCAGACTCTACGCCCATCAAATGCTGCCACTGCGCTTGTACCAGTGCTCGCGTCTCTGTCCATAATGACTCATCCACCAGTAACGATTGCTCAGATAGTGCCAATTGATGGGTGGCAGCGCGGATACGTAAATACGCATCGGTCAAATCTTGGCAAATTTCTAGCTCCCAAATACCAAGCGCGGCGACTTCTTCAAAAATACGCACGTTATCACTCCATTTGGTCAAGCTTGGATGCTCGTGCGAATAAGCCAATACCGCAAACTGCGCGAGAAACTCAATATCGACAATGCCGCCCGCATCTTGCTTAAGGTGAAACTTGCCCGCTTGCTGCTGGTGCTGACTAGTGCCCAGATGCTTTTGCATTTTAATACGCATACTGGTGACTTCGATACGGACTTGCTCAATGGTACGCGGTAGCGCCAAAACGGTACGGCGAATGTCACAAAAACGGGCGGTCACGCGCTTATCACCGCAGATAGCTCGCGCCCGTACCAATGCTTGATGCTCCCAAGACCACGCTTTCTCAAGCTGATAGGTTTCAAACGCATGACAAGAAACCACCATCATACCTGCATTGCCCGAGGGACGCAGGCGCATATCGACTTCATAAGCGCGGCCGTCACGGGTTTGGGTATTCAGATAAGTCATCAGCTTTTGCGCCAAGCGGGCCGCAAATTTCATGCCACTGACCGATTTTTCGCCCGTGGTCATGCCCTGCTCTTTTATTTTATGCAAAAACACCAAGTCTAAATCAGATGAATAGGATAACTCAAGCCCGCCAAGCTTACCGTAACCAATGATGGCAAAGCCGCAATCCGCTTCAGTGACCGGATCGCCATCTTGACCAATTGGGTAACCATAACGTTTGACGATTTCGGCAAAGGCGCGCTCAAGCGCCGCTTCTAACACCACAGCGGCAATATAAGTCAGTGAGTCTGACACTTTCATAATTGGTCGCTCTGCCAGCACGTCACTGGCAGCCACTGCGAGCACTTGGTTCTTTTTAAACAATCGCAGTACGCTCAGCAGTTCTTCTTCATCGTTAGGCTCTACGCGCAACAACTGCTGGCGCAAAATATCACGCAGCTCAAGCTTGTCTGGCAGATGTCGATAGCGCTGCTGCAAAAACGTGTCTAAAAGTACCGGATACTGCGCCAACTCTTTTGCAATCCAAGGGCTAGCCGACAACATCGGAATCAGCTCAACGGTGGCATTGGGGTTTTCTGCAATCATCACCAAATAAATAGAACGGCGGCAAATGGCTTCTAGCAAATTTATTAAACGCGGCAAAGCGATATTAGCAAGTTGCTGCTGCTCTTCATGGACAAGGAGCGCGTGGACAATCACAGGATACGCATCATCCAAACGCTCACGCGCTTCATCGCTCAAATTGGCGACCATTTTTGACTGCCAAAAACCTTGTAAACGCTCGCGATTTTCTTCAGTTAATACCTCATTTAAGCGCGCAATCTGCTCGTTTAGATGTTCAGGCTCAAACTCATCATCGTCTTGATCCGGTATCTGCCGTTCAGTAACCATACGCTCAAACGGCACATTGACATGATAGCGGTGATCATTCAGCGTCGCTAATAACCCAGCCCAATCATCAAAGCCAAGGGTCATTGCCAAATTATGCTGCCACTCTGGGTCATGCGGTAAGCGCTGCGTTTGCTGATCGTTAATCGCTTGAATACCGTGTTCAAGGCGCCGTAAAAAACGATAAGCTGCCTGCAGTTCTTGATAAGTAGTTTCTTCTAAATACCCAAGTTGACACAGTGCCTGCATCGCTGCCAAACAAGACTTAACCTGTAACTGCGGATGCCGACCACCATAAATCAGTTGAAAGGCTTGAACGATAAACTCAATGTCTCTGATACCACCCGCGCCAAGCTTGATATTGTCTAAGTCTTCGCGCTGAGCGACTTGATTTTGAATCAGAGACTTCATCTCTCTGAGGGCTGAAAAAGCACTATAATCAACGTAATAACGAAATACAAAAGGCTTAATCAGCGCTTGTATGTCATCGTAAAACGGCTGCTCGATGTGTCCAACCACGCGGGCTTTGAGCCAAGCAAAACGCTCCCACGCCCGCCCATGCTGGGCAAAGTACTTCTGCAATGCGGATAAATGAATCGCCAAATCACTGCCATCGCCCCACGGACGCAAACGCATATCAACCCTAAACACAAAACCATCAGCGGTATTATTATCGAGCAGTCTAATAATACCTTGTCCAAGCCGGGTCATAAAACGCTTGTTATCAATACTGCGCGTGCCTTTTGCTTTGTCACCGTCTGTTTCACCGCGCGCCTGATGCACAAAAATAAGGTCGATATCACTGGATAAATTGAGCTCATGCGCGCCAAGCTTACCCATTGCCATAATCGCCATATCATCGACTTGCACATTCCCCTTCGCATTAATAAAGGTCGGCTGCCCATATTGCGCAATCAGCTGCTGATAGGTATAGTCTTTGGCAAATAAAATGCAGCCATCGGCAAATTCAGACAGCTCATCGGTCAATTGCTCAAGCTCAATCATGGCCAAGGCATCTTGCCAAATCCAGCGCATCATTAGCAGCATACGCAAATGCCGCAAACCACTCATTACCTTGTCTTCATTGGCGAGCTGATAATTCTCATCCAAGGTATAATCTTGAATCAAATCATCAATTTGCTGGCGCGTTAACGTGCTCTGTAATGGATAACTGCGCAAAAACGTCTGGCAAGCGCCCGTTCGACTTTTCCAAACCTGATAAGCAAACTCGCTGGCAGTCTGTAGCACTTGTAGCTGCTCTGGGCTAGGCTGAAAGCCTGTACTACTAGGCATGGTAGATAGCATAACGACGACAACTCCTTGCAGCATAAAGCTATAAAAACCACATCAATCGCAGAAATTATTTTTACAATATTAACGCGGCTATAAACAATCTTATTTTAGGATTTTTATAGTAGCATAAATCCTCAGCCATGCTACTGACAGCACTTTACTGACTAAGAACTGACGAACATAAGAAAGTTTTGCGAATAATGCTACAATAGCCAATACTTAAAAGGACTTAAAACCTAAACCTAGAAATCTTGAGTTTTAAACACTTTGGGTCTTAAAAATCTTGAGACGCTGTGCTTTTTTCTTTATTCTCATTCATCATAAGTGACACCGCGATTATGACGACCACAACCCCGCTATTATTAATTACTGCTGATCCCAGCCATCCGCTGGCATATCTTGCGCTACGCTATGCGCGTACCTATCTAGCAAACACTGATACAAATAATAATGACACGAACAATAATGATGAGACCGATAACAGCGATAATAATGAAAACGTACCTGCGCCATTGAATATTTTTTTCTATGCCGATGCCGCCAATACCGCCAATCGCTTGCGCTGGCAGTCAGCAGACCAGATGAATATCACTCAAGAGTGGCAAAAGCTTGCTGAGCAATATCAGTTGACGCTGCCTGTTTGTGTCAGTACGGCGCTTAGCCGCGGTATTTCAGATAGCGAAAATAGCACTCGCCATCAGTTAGATAGCGAAAATCTGGCAGCTAGTTTTAAGCTGGTAGGACTGAGTGAGCTTGCGATGATGATGCAAGGTAACTGTCGTTTGCTGCAGTTTTAAACAGCGTTTTACATGACAACTCGCTGTCAAAACAGCCAACTTAATAATAACCAGATGAATAATAGTGGTTGGCGATAATCAGATTAGGAATACATCATGAAATTACTCATTCGCTTGCATACGCCTACCGAGATGGTAAGTTATGAAGGCTGCGCGCTGGCTTTAACCTTAGCGACTTTTGGTCATGAGGTGCAGCTGTATTTGGATGCGCCGGTCTTTGGTTTTTTAATGCAGCCTGAATCACGTTTGCATGGCATGATTCAGTCGCTTGAGTTATATGATATGCCAGCCGCTTGGTTACCGGACGATGTGTTTAGCGGTTGGATTGCGGGCATGTTACCGGCAGATTTGGCGACGCAGCTGACCTTGATACCAGAGGTGGTAAATTCGCAAGAATTTGACCAGATCTTAGTCTTTTAGTAGCAACTTTTTGGGCTAGGACGAATTTACATTGTTAATATTTATTTTAATATGACAACAAATATAGTAAGTAAGCGGACACGATTATGGCAACTTTATATCAATTACATAGCAGTATGGATACGCTCAGACGCAGCACAGAACAAATGACATCGACGTGGCGTGCGGGTGATAGCATTATATTATTGGGCACAACGGTCGCTTTTATTGACTGGTTTAATGCTTATTTGGAAGACCTTGAGTACATTGAAACAAAAGATGTAGCGGCTATTTATGCTCTCGCTGAGGACGTAGCGCAGCTGAATGATAATACGGCGGCAAAGCTCAATTTATCCGCCAAATTAACGGCTGTTTTGAGCGATGATGAATGGGTCGCCTTAACTCAAAATACTTATGCGAATGGCGCTACCTTTGATAAAGTGGTAACAATTGCTCTATGATGAATCCTAAAGATGATATTACACCTGCTGAGAAGATGACTGCAGTGGACTTAGACCAAGACGGGCATTTATGCGACCATACAGTTTGGACGCCTGCGATTGCGCAGCAGCTCGCGAATACTCTAGATGTAACTTTAAATGCTGAACATTTAGCCATCTTACAGCAGGTACGCGCATTTTTTACCAAATTTAATCACGCGCCAGCGACCCGCCCGCTGATTAAATGGCTACAGCAAACCTTGCCTGAGCATGACATCAGCAATCAAAAGCTCCAGCAGTTATTTAATACGGGTTTGGTTGCCCGTCATGTCAATCGTCTTGCTGGCTTGCCAAAACCGCCAAATTGTTTATAAAACACGTGGTTTATAAAAAAAGTAGCAAAAAAGCGGTTAAAGAAAATTAAACGACTGATTTTCTTTAACCGCTTTTTACCCAATCACCCTGCTAGCTTCTCTATCTCTACTCTATTTTGGGTCATAAACGGTCAAGGTGTCATAACCGATACTGCGACCTTCATCGCCGTCAAACCCTTGCTGTCGCCAAACCTCATACAAACATATTGCCACGCTATTAGACAAATTTAAACTGCGCGAATCCGCAAGCATTGGTAAGCGTAGCCAGTTATCAGCGCCGATATCGGTACGGATATCCTCTGGCAGCCCTGCCGTTTCAGAACCAAAAACCAGCGCCACATGATGTGATGATGGGCTATTAGACGCACTGCTATCTAAATGCTGAGTTGTTTGCCTGCTAAAATCATAGTCATAAAACGGTTTACTCAGCTTGGTCGTCAGCGCGGTGATAATCTCGCAACCAGCCGCTTGTAGCGCTTGCTTGGTCATTGCCCAATCGTCATGTACTTGCAGATGAGCGTATTCATGATAATCGAGACCTGCACGGCGTAGCTTCTTATCGTCGAGTTCAAACCCTAACGGCCTGACCAAATGTAACTGCGCCCCACTATTGGCACATAAGCGGATAATATTGCCAGTGTTGCTAGGCATTTTTGGCGCTACCAGCACGATATGAATGGTCATAAAAACTCCGTAAATGATTTAAGCGTATTGTCTAAACTTATATGGCAGACGTAATCAAAAGTTACAGTTTACTGCCAATAATTACATTTTGATACTGGGCACTGATTTTAACTTTGATTATCATGACCCTAATGGATAGCGAGATAATTTAAAAACATTGTTCTTGTATCCTGTAACCCCTCAGTGAAACTTATGTAAAACGCTAAGTTCCATTGTTATGACTTATAACACTCTATCTTTTTGAGGAAAATATTATGAAAAAATTAGTTATCGCATCTTTGACTGCTATGTTTGTACTAACTGGTTGTAACACTTTTAAAGGTCTAGGCCAAGACGTATCAAGTGCTGGTGATGCTGTTACTGGCGGCGCACAAGACGTACAAAACAAAATCTAAGTCTGAGCCTTTTTAGACTTATATTAAGGAAGCTTATCATTTGGTAAGCTTCTTTTTTTATCTGCCCACTTTATAAAAATACTCTTAATATCTGATTAAGATACCTTCTACCCAATGCTGTTGGCTGTAGGTGCTCATTATCATCTATCAATAGCCCTTGTTTAATAAGTTGATTTACTTCTAGAGCAATATTGTCATAGCTCAGCCCTGTTCGAGCTTCAAACAAAGACCATGTCACGCCTTTATGTAAACGTAAGGCATTAAGCATAAACTCACTGACCAGCTCATCACTCGCAATTGCCTGCCAGCCGACCATTTTTGGCGCGCCCTCTTTTTTTATATTATTCCTCGTGTCGATATCAAAAGTCATATAGTCTTTTGGCATACGAGATTTGCTAAAGCGATAAATACCCGTCTCTGTTGATACCTTTTTCAATACCTCATCAGACACTTTATCAGCCGTTAATGTTTGATTTCCATATCTATCATCAATGGTGACTTTACCGTGCGCACCAGCACCAATCGCTAAATAATCACCAAATTGCCAATAATTGACGTTGTGACGGCAAGGTTTATCGGACGCACCTGCCCAGGCCGACACTTCATAGTTGTCATAGCCCAAACGCTCAAGCAATGTCTGCCCCGCTTGCTCAATATCTGCCAAACTATCTTCATCGGGTAAAATCGGCTGACTGCGATAAAACACCGTATTTGGCTCAATCGTTAGCTGATACCAAGAAATATGCGTAGCACCTGCCTCATGCGCCATTTGAATATCGTTCAGGGCTTCACTCATCGTTTGCTGCGGTAGCCCATGCATCAAATCGACGTTGACACGTTCAAATCCAGCGCGACGAGCGGCTTTAATTGCTGATAATGCTTGGGCGGGATTGTGAATACGCCCCAGCGTGGTGAGCTGGCCAGCAGCAAAGCTTTGTACGCCAATCGACAAACGATTGATGCCTACATCTAAATACTGTGCAAATGGTGCATGCTCAAGGGTGCCTGGATTGGCCTCCATCGTCACTTCAATGTCACCGGCAAACTGAAAAATCTCACGCAAACCGTTAAATAAACGCTGATACTGGGCAATGGGCAGTAGCGACGGTGTACCGCCACCGATAAATATTGAGCTGATTTCTCGTCCTTGGGTTAACGCTTGCTGTGACGCTGCATCAAGTAATAGCGTATCAACGTACTCATCGTACATAGACAGCTGACTGTCCATCGGCAGCTCATGCGAATTAAAATCACAATAAGGGCACTTTTTCACACACCAAGGAATATGGATATAAAGTGCTAACGGAATATCTTTCACTATAAGCGCACTTGTTTCGTTACGACTACTAGCGTCAAGATTACTCGAAAAATGAGAAGATTTGATATTTGACATAAGCGGACTTATCTATAAAGGAGTAGCTGCGGTCGTCAGCAGAAAGTAGCGCTAGGATAACGGCTGGGCGCGCTAAAGAAAAGCCTAATCAGCATAAATTGGCCATAAAAGTATTGGGAACAATCGGCGTTTGCAGCAATAGCTGATAGTGGTAATGCTAGATAAGCTCGATAACTACAAAGAATAGAAATGAACACACAATGAAAATAAATGATGAGCAGCTTTTAAAGCCATCACTATTAAATCGTTATGATTACACTAATAATTTTACAAGGATAAAAACCATGGCATATTGGCTTATCAAATCCAATCCTCGCTGTTTTAATATAGAAGATTTACAACGTGCAGGCACGGAGATGTGGGATGGGGTACGTAATTATCGCGCCCGCAACTTTATGCGTGACGATATGAAAGTTGGTGACAAAGCATTTTTTTATCACTCTAGCGCCAAACCTTCTGGCGTCGCTGGTATCGTCACTATCAGCAAAGCTGGTTATCCCGACCCAACCCAGTTTCACCCCGAACATCGCCATTATGATCCTAAAGCAACTGAAGATGAGCCGCGCTGGTACATGGTAGATGTGACTTTTGAGCAGGCTTTTACGGATATACTGCCATTAGCGCAGCTTAAATTTTTGCCGGCGCTTGAGGACTCTTTATTGCTAAGAAAAGGCTGTGAGCAGCTGACTATTTTGCCGCTTGAACCCAAGCATTGGAACACGATTATGGATATGGCAGAAGAGCTGAATCTGTTGCCAGAGAATGATAGGATTTGACGGTAACGATGGCGTAAGAATTTTTATGGTATGAGTGCACATTTATCCACGCACATACCTGATAGATTTTGCTATATTTATGCACAGAAATTATTTTTTATTTACGCTTCTCTCTTATTGTTATAGCAATCGACCATCAGGACTCATTTATGAGCGCACCCAAGCTACTATTATCTGTGTTAACCGCCAGTATCCTTAGTCTAACTCTCAGCGCCTGCGGCAGTGATGGCGATAAAGTTAAGAAAGAATATGATCGCGTAGAAGATCAGGTAAAAGACGAATACGATCGCGTGGAAGATAAAGTCAAAGAGAGATATAAAGAGGTCGAAGACAAGTTAAGCGATGATGAAAAATCCATGGCTGAGATTTTGGAGTCGGTCTTTTTACCAGAAGAATCGCTTGATAAGTTCTTGGATAAGTTAACGCCAGAAGGCGGTCGCGGCGGTCTTTATGTGGGTCACTTTGTCGAGATTGATGATGGTGACGACAGCGATATCGATATAGGTGCGGTATACTTTGATATCAGTAAAGATGGCGCTGGTAGTGTTGATGGTAGCTTTAGTTATCAGCAGCAAGCTTGCCAAGAAAACAATGTGTTAGGTATCAATTCAGCAATTAAAGTCGACAACTATATCGCTGGTAAAGTAACGGGTAGCCTTGATACATTAAAATTTTTAGATATTAAGTATGTCAGCGATTTAGGCATAGAGACACCAAACCTATTAACAACTTTTGCTGGTAACTTTGCAAAAAATGAAGCCGGTGCGCCTTGGAAAGGCAGTTTTGAGTACCAAGACGGTCTGGGCGGCAAGAAATTATCAAGCGGGCAAGATAACTGTAATGTCAGCTATACCATCAGCGACCGCTCTAACTTTAAGACTTACCCACTTGATTATCAACTTGGCGAGCTAAACCTAAATATTACCGGTAATGGTAGTCAAAAAACTGTTACTTGGCAAAATCCTAGCAACACTAAGCACGTCTTAGTCAGTCAAATTGATGTTAATAAAGCAGAATCGGGCGCTAACGGTTATGTTCAGAATCTGCTATTAAGTAATCTTGAAACTCAGTTTGCGCCTGTTATTCCCGATCACTCAACCAATTATGCGATTGTCGTACAAGCATTCGATGCCAATAACAGCTTGATTGGCTATCAAGCGCTGGTGCATGATTTACCTGAATCGTTGTAAATAGTTGCTTTTGTCTGTACTGCTACCCTAGCTAAAGAAGAGCCAAGTATGAACGAACACTGTTAAACCACTAACCCCATGCTTTAGCTTATGTGCTATTTTTCTGATGATGACCTGTCAATTCTACTTACGGATTGACGGGTCATTTTTCATTTTGGTCTTAACTGTTTAATTTTTTACTCTGTCGGCATGTTGTTATTAATAATCATTAAAAATGGACTTGCTCATATTATTTATCGGAGTATTATCGTCGCACCAATCCTATTTCACTGTTTCGCTATTAACTTGTTGATGGCAGCATTTGCTCATCCACAATAATTACTGCAAAGAATAAAAAGTTGCTCATTATGGTTTTCCCATTATCCTTTAGAGATTTTAAAAGTTACAGCTTACGCTTAGGCGTACTCGCCCTCCCTATCTTAATTACCCAGTTTTGCCAAGCTGCGCTCGGTGTCGTCGATGCCATTATGGCGGGCAGAGTTTCTGCCCTTGATTTGGCGGCCGTGGCTGTAGGCTCCGGTATTTGGCTGCCGCTGTTTTTATTGGCGACCGGTATTTTGATTGCCACCACGCCGCTTATCGGCGAAGCAATCGGACAAAACAATCATAGCCAAGTGCCGCATATTACCCAGCAATCGTTATGGACGGCCGGCGTCATTGGTATTCTCGGCTTTATCATTGTCAATCTAGCGCCCAACATACTTGGTGTGATGGGCGTACCTGAAAATATCCAACCCATCGCTGCGCAATATTTACATGGGGTATCGTTCGGTTTTCCGGCAATCGCGGTCTATGCCGTGCTGCGCAGTTATTGTGAAGCGCTTGGCCGACCAGAGCCGGTGACGGTTATTAGTATCATCGGGCTACTTGCCGATATTCCGCTTAACTATATTTTTATCCACGGTTTATTTGGTATGCCCGAGATGGGCGGCGCTGGTTGCGGGGTAGCAACGGCCATCGTACTTTGGATTAATGTCCTATTACTAGCGACATATACCAGCTTTACCAAACGTCAGCAATTTGCCAGTACGCGCTTCTTTTATGCTTTTGCCCGTCCTAACCGCACGCAAATTAAAAAATTACTAAAACTTGGTATTCCAATTGGTATCTCTATCTTTTTTGAAGCCAGTTTATTCAGTTTAGGGGCATTAGTTATCAGTCCGCTCGGTGAGATTGCGACCGCCTCGCATCAAGTGGCATTGTCCGTGACCTCGCAGCTGTTTATGATACCCATCTCGGTGGCGATGGCGCTGACGATTATGATATCCAACCGCTTTGGTGAAAAAAATCTGATGGCGCTGCGTCAAGTATTAGCCACAGGGCTTGTATGGACGGTTATCATTGCGCTGGTTTCTATGCTTGGCGTTTGGTTATTTAGACCGCAATTGGCGGCGGCATTCACCGACAATCCTGTGGTACGCGCGCAAGCCATGCACTTACTCATTTTTGCCCTCGCTTATCAATTATTTGATGGCTGGCAAGTTAATGTCGCTGGTATATTACGCGGTATGCAAGATACCACTGTGCCGATGTGGGTGACGCTATTTTGTTATTGGTTGGTTGCTTTACCGCTTGGCGTCTATCTGGTGCGCTTCACTGACCTTGGTGCGCAGGGTTTTTGGATGGCGCTCATCACAGGCTTATTATTATCGTCTATATTATTAAGTCTGCGTCTGCGCTATCAGCAAAAACGCTTGACGACATTATGGGCCTGATACTGTCATACGCTTGGTTCAAACGTAGCGTCTAGTAACCATGACTGGCGCTACCTTATGACATCGACTATGATAAATCATTGAATATTTCTTACGCTTAAGCACGCTTACGTCATAATATGTAAAAAAACTCAGTTAACAACTGTACATCGATTGCTCATTGGCGTGAATATAGGTATCATTAGCAATTACCAATACAATATTTAGTTACACTATTTTTTTTCTAGAAATTAGTACAAGGCAAAATTAAAATTATGGATATTGAAAAAATACGCACCCTGATCGCACTCATGGAAGAAAGTGAACTGGTTAATTTAGAAATCAGCTCAGATGACGAACACATCAGTCTAACTCGTCACTATGATGCGCCCGCACCAACGATGATGGCTGCGCCTGCCACAGGTGCTGCACCTGTCGCTGCCCCAGCAAAAGCCGCCGTCAAAGCTGGCAGCGTTGAAACCTCGCCAATGGTGGGTGTTTATTATTCAGCGCCAAGTCCTAACGACCCGCCATTTGTAAAGGTCGGTCAAAAAGTACAAGCAGGCGATACGCTTGGTATCATTGAAGCCATGAAAATCATGAATCCTCTTGAAGCGACTCAAAGCGGCGTCATTGATGAAATCTTAGTGGATAATTCTGAAGTGGTACAGTTTGGTCAGCCAGTCATACGCTATAAAGCGTAACGCTATCTGCCAACCTTTACTTTGTAATAATTGATACTTCGTTATTATTCATCGACATCAGCGCTCGATTTGTCTAAATTTGATGTAGCGCAGTTTGCATTTACAATGTCTAAAATAGCGAGGCTATCAATGACTGCCGCTTTGACAAGGATGACCCCATGATAAAAAAACTGCTCATCGCCAATAGAGGTGAGATTGCCCTACGTATCGTTCGAGCTTGCAAGGCGCTTGGCATAGAGACCGTCGGTGTCTATTCAACGGCGGATGCCAATTTGATGCATCTGCGTTTTGTTGATGAAGCAATCTGTATTGGCAAACCCAACGCCAACCAAAGCTATCTCGATATTAGCACCATTTTGACCGCCGCTGAAATCACTGGCGCTGACGCCATTCACCCCGGTTATGGTTTTTTGGCAGAAAATGCTGAGTTTGCTGAACGCGTTGAAGAAGCTGGTTTGACCTTTGTCGGTCCCAATGCTGACCACATTCGCTTAATGGGCAATAAAGTATCCGCCATTAATGCCATGAAAAAAGCAGGCGTACCAACAGTTCCTGGTTCAGTGGGTGCCGTCACTCTGCATAACGCTGAAGAGCAAGCGCGTAATATCGGCTTTCCCCTCTTGATTAAAGCTGCTTCTGGTGGCGGTGGCCGCGGTATGCGCGTTGTTGAGCGTTTTGATGAGCTTATTGGCCAAGTACAAGCTGCCAAACAAGAGGCTGAGCTGTGGTTTGGTGATGATACCGTTTATATGGAGCGTTATCTCCAAAATCCTCGCCACGTAGAAGTGCAAGTACTAGGCGATGGTAACGGCAATGCCATTCATCTATATGACCGCGATTGTTCATTACAACGTCGTCACCAGAAAGTCTTAGAAGAAGCACCTGCCCCAGATATCCCTGACGATGTGCGTCAGCCTATTTTAGATGCTTGCGTCAAAGCTTGTGAGCTGGTGAAATATCGCGGCGCGGGTACGTTTGAGTTTTTATTTGAAAATAATGAATACTTTTTTATTGAGATGAATACTCGGGTGCAGGTTGAGCATCCAGTGACTGAGATGATTACCGGTATCGATGTCGTCGTTGAACAGCTTAAAATCGCCGCCGGCTACGGTTTATCGTATCGTCAAAGCGAGATTGAAATTCAAGGTCATGCCATAGAGTGCCGTATCAATGCCGAAGATCCAGCGACCTTTATGCCTTGTCCTGGCACAGTGAGCCAGTTGTTTGCCCCAAGTGGCGCGGGCGTGCGTTTTGACTCGCACCTCTACCCTGGTTATGAGATTCCAAGCTATTATGATTCCTTGATTGGCAAGCTGATCTGTCACGGTCAAACACGTCAGCAAGCGATATCTAAAACCCTGCATGCGCTTGACGAATTGGTGATTGAAGGTATCAAAACCAATATATCCTTGCATCGTGATGTGATTTTAGCGGATGATAAATTTGTTAATGAAGCGCAAAACATTCATTATCTAGAAAGAGAGTTATTAACGTCTAATAAAGATAAAGCTGATTCTGCTTCTTAGTTAGTCTTAGTCTTTTTGTTTAAGCAGAAATTAAAAAAACCGCTACCTAAAAGATAGCGGTTTTTTTATATGTCTAAATTTTATAAAGTGCTGCTTAAATTTTATAAATAACGCTAAAAGAATGCTAAGGTAATATTCTGGTGAAATTCATAAAGCATTCTGTACCCTCAGGATCGGCACACCACTGCATTTTATTGCCTTCATGGTTCAAAAACGCTATTAATGCCTCGCCAGTTTGATCTACCTGATTACCCGAGCAATCGACTTCGTTATTATCATAAACCGTTTTTAGCGCAATAATAGGCAAGCCTTCATCACGATGGGTGACTAAGTAGCGCCCGTAAGTCCATTCTTTGCCACTGACTGCCCACATCTCATTATCGGCAGCAAAATTATAAATTTCCCGACATTGAGTAGACTTAGCGGTTAACAGGTTTTTACTGCTAGTTGGCTGCACCTTAACGATACGCTTTTCATTTTGGGTCAACACGCCACCCTCAGCGCCAGTGCCTACTTTTGGTTCATCAATTTTGCCCTGCTCTATCTTTGACGCCGCTTGCTTAGCTTGCGCTTCTTTAGTCATCGTAATACCACTGTCTAAATCTATCTCCCACTGTCCGGCGATAGCGGGACTGATATGGGTGGTAACGGTAGGTTTGCTAACCGCTTCACCGTTCACTGGCAGTGACGCTAAAATAGAGGCCAATGAAAATGAAGCAAAAGATATAGGTTCCATAATTAACCTTTTTTAATATTATAATAATAAATAAGACGTACATTAGCGTAAGTCTTAGACACCAAAAACACAAGTAACATTATGCTATTAGTCGTACGACTTTGACCAACCCTGACCTCAACGTAAACCTTCACCAATAAATTCATGCCCAATATTGTTTTTAAAACTCACCTACCAAATATTAAGTGTATATACACAAAAATAACGCCATGGCTAATTTGCAAAAGCCATGGCGTTATAGATTAACATCGTAAATCGAACTATTTTATTATCGGCTAAAGGCGATATTAAGCAGCAACTGGACTAGCCGCTTGAGCAAAAGCAGATAACGCGCCTTTCAGCATCGCTGATACCGTGCTACTACAAGTGCCGATGCCTGAGTAAACATCACCGTCAACATTTAGTTGAATGTAAGCTGCGGCATTGGCGTTGGTTTTATTGTCATTGTTGGTATCATCATCGATACCATTACCGCTGTTGTGCTGCGGATTAATCGCGTGTTCAGCGTAGTTGATAACATGGATAGATTTACCTGTGTGCTGCGCAAGCCCATCAATAAACGATGACAAAGGACCGTTACCGGTTCCGTCAATAGTAATGGTGTCGCCATTCATCTGTACTTGACCGTTAAAGTAGACCTCGCCGCCCTTGTTATTGACACTATAATCTAGAAGCTCGAAGCTGCCTTGCTGCAAATATGTCTCTTCAAAGGCTTGTAAGATTTCATCGTTTTGCAATTCACGAGCAGCGCTTTCCGCTTGTTTTTGGACCACGCCGCTAAAGTCAATTTGCATCCAGCGCGGTAAATTAAAGCCATAATTGCGCTGCAAGATATAAGCAACGCCGCCTTTACCAGATTGGCTATTGATACGGACCACATCTTGATAGCTGCGACCGATGTGCGCCGGATCAATTGGCAGATAAGCAACGTCCCAAACGTTATCGGTTTCATCTTGATGTTTTTCATTGTAATCAAGAGATTTTTTGATGGCATCTTGATGCGAGCCGCTGAAGGCGGTAAACACAAGCTCACCAACGTATGGATGACGCGGATGTAGTGGCAAGTTATTACACTCGCTCACCACTTGTACAATCTCGCTCATATTACTAAAATCAAGCTCTGGGTCGATACCTTGACTAAACAAGTTCATCGCCATCACCATGATATCCATATTACCCGTACGCTCGCCATTGCCAAGCAAAGTG
Organism: Psychrobacter sp. Sarcosine-02u-2; assembly: GCF_002836335.1. NCBI lineage: Bacteria > Pseudomonadati > Pseudomonadota > Gammaproteobacteria > Moraxellales > Moraxellaceae > Psychrobacter > Psychrobacter sp. Sarcosine-02u-2. Next base: position 34,844 of record NZ_PJBX01000163.1, read on the forward strand.
CCCTCGATACGATCGGCACCAGCAAGCACGCCAAGCTCGGCAGCAGCTACCGCACAGCCACGGTCGTTATGTGTATGTAAGCTTACCGTGACATGCTCACGCTTGGCAATATGACGACAAAAATACTCTACTTGGTCGGCAAATACGTTTGGCGTTGATGCTTCAACCGTCGCTGGCAAGTTTAAAATCACTTCTTGGCCGTTTTCAGGCTGCCAAACCTCACAAACTGCGTCACAGACTTCGACCGCATATTCAGTTTCTGTTTGGCTAAAGCTTTCAGGCGAATACTGAAATACCCATTCTGTTTCAGGATATTTGGCTGCGTATTCAACCAATAAATTAGCGCCAGTAATGGCAATCTCTTTAATTTCTGCTTTATCTTTAGCGTATACTTTTTCGCGTTGTACACGACTGGTTGAGTTATAGACGTGAACGATGGCACGCTTCGCGCCTTTTAATGACTCAAAAGTACGAGCAATCAAATGCTCACGCGCCTGCACCAATACTTGCAAGGTCACATCGTGAGGGACATGATTTTCTTCAATCAACTTGCGAGCAAAATCAAACTCTACTTGCGCCGCCGACGGAAAACCAATTTCAATCTCTTTAAAACCCACATCGACCAAGGTTTTAAAAAAGCGCATTTTTTGTTCAATGGTCATCGGATCAATCAGCGCCTGATTGCCATCACGCAGGTCCACGCTTGCCCAAATTGGTGATTTCTCAATCGTCTTGCTCGGCCATGTACGATCTGCTAGCACAGGAGCAAACGCAAATGGACGATATTTACGGAAATCAAAAGCGGCATTTTTTGGGGTGACTTTTGCAGGCGCGCGGTCTGCATTGCGTGTTGCTTGATTAGGCATAATCAATCCTTAGATAACATAAAGAGCTGAGTTGAAGTATAGTTTTAACTGGGCAACTAATGACCAAGCACTCTTTATCATACGAGATAATAAAAGTTTATGCCATTATAATAACAAAGTTTCTGTGCTAGAAATCAGCTTTATTTAGCTACTATTTATAAAATTTTAGTGAAATAGACCACTGTCTCACCTATAATTAGATTATTCCACTAGATAGGTGATATCCGATGTTAAATAATCATACGAACAATGTTTTACCTATAGATATTGATGCTACCGACAAACAGTTATTACGCTTACTACAAACCCAAGCACGTATGAGTATTACCGAGCTTGCCGAGCAGATGAATTTATCGGCGACCCCTTGCGCGCGCCGTATCAAACGCTTGGAAGAAGCAGGTATTATCACCGGCTACCATACCCAGACCGATGCGCAAAAACTTGGCTATCCTTTAGCCGTTTTTATTGCGATTAGTATGGATCGCCATACTGCAGATCGCTTTGAGCATTTTGAAGAGAAAATTCAAAGTTTCGATGAAGTGGTGAGCTGTAGTATTGTCACCGGTCGCACCGAAGATTATCTAATCAAAGTACGGGTGCGTGATATGGCACATTATGAAGAATTTTTATTACATAGGCTCAATCGCATCGAAGGCGTCGCTCAAGTGCATACCAGTTTTGAGCTACGAGAAGTCTTTAGCCGTAGCGTGGTCTAGTTTGACTGCTTTTGAGCTTGACGCTGAAAAAAGAAGACTAAAACCAATCCCACTAATAAACCGCTCGCTGCGACCAATAAACCCGCGTTAAAATTATCCTGTTTCCCTGCCAGCGCTACCGTGACCAGCGGCCCTATGAACTGCCCTATGGCATAGGCCAAAGTTGCCAGTCCAATCAGCAAATTTGAGTAAGCGGGATTGATATTTTTAATTAAATTTAGCGTCATTGACACCATACCGACAAAGGTTAATCCTAAAATCACCGCATTACCGTACAAGCCAATAGCGCCATCAAACCATAGCGGTAAACACATGCCAAACGCTTGTAATAACGTCAACCCCATCAAGGTTCTGCTTTCGCCAATACGCTTGGCAAGCGCGCCCCAAATAGGGTTCGATAGCATGGCAAAGATACCAACCACCAACCAAATCAGTAGCCCTGCATAGCTTTGTGCTGTCAGGCGCTGCGTTGCCATGACTGGCAAAAAAGTCGCCGACGTAATATAACCAAACCCCGCCAGCACATAACTTGCCGACAGTAATGCAATCGCCTTGCTATGACCAGCGGCCGCTTCATATAACGAACGTTTAAAATTACGATAAGCTTGCGGTACAGATAGGTTTTGATTGTTATGGTTTAATTCGGCAGGCTTCGATTTGAGAGCCTTTTGCTGAAAGGATTGTAAATTAGAGGACGTGGATTGAGATGAGTGTGAAGCGGACGAAATCAAGCTTTGTGGTCTGATAGCATAAAGTAGCCATAATAACGGCAGACTGATAACTCCTGCTACCAGCCAAATAATATCAAAATGATAACCGAGCGTTAATAGCCACCATGTCAAGACGGCAGAGGCACTGATACCGACGCCAATCCCCGCATAGTGCAAAGCTGAGAGCACTGAGCGGCGCTCATTGCTAAAGTTTTGAATAACCAGCGATGAGCTTAAAATCATGGCCACACCGCTGGCGATACCCGATAGTAACCGAATAACATACCAGCTATTTAATGACAGATTTGGCACCACCAATAGCATGGTGGTCACGATGCTGACGGCTGTCCATGTTATGAGCATTTGCCATGTCAAACGCTGGGGCACAAACATCGCAATCAGCGCCCCAATAAAATAACCACTATAATTGACCGAAGCCAGCCAACCTGCAATGACCGTCGATAACGATAATTGCGTCATGATATCAGGTAAGGTGGCGGTAAATAAAAAGCGCCCAAACCCCATCACTACTGCCAGACAATACAACCCTATGCAAGCAATCGCCGTTTGATGGGTAATAATAGTAGCAGCACGGCTTTTAAGAGCAGTCATCATGACAGAGCCATTTTGTGGCAAAACGCCCACAATCCTTTGTGTTAAAAAAAGCCATACCTAACCAATTAAAAATAGAAAAACGTCTCAATACAACACTTACTGCTATCACGTGCTTACTACTAAGAAATATTGCGAATTGGATTGCTTGCTTGTTCAGCTGCTTTTGTCTGCCCTAGCATTTGCACGCGCTGATCGCTAAACATATCCATGTCAGGGGCAAGCGTGCGCATAAAGCGATCAAAATAGAGCATTTGCTTGGTCAATAAGGCAAAGTCACGTGGGAAATGAATACCATGACGCTTGCCGACCTCAACAATCTCTAGCATCATTTTATTGAGCTCATCAGCTTGCTCTTTACTATTAAAAGGCACACCGCTGGTAAAGGCTTTGTCTTCTGCCATGATGGTTTTCATCATACGCTGCAAATCATTGCCCAATGCCGCGACGTCAACCTGATTGCCGCCATGAGTCATTTCCATATCAACCATATGGCGCGCCATTGCTTGATAATCACTGTCTTGCATTGCTTGCATCATACCCATACAGGCGCGCCAGCTTTCCGCTTTTAATTTACCAACGATACCGAAGTCTAAGAAACCAATACGCCCATCGGTTAATAGCATCAAGTTACCCGCGTGCAAATCTGCATGGAAACTATTACACAGCATCAAACTGGCAAACCAAGTATTAAGGGTATCTGCCATCACTTGCGCCGGATCATTACAATACTGACGCATGGCGGCTTCATCTACCATAGAAACGCCGTATAAGCGGCTCATAGTCAGCACGCGCTTGGTGGTCAGCTCCTCATAGACAGTTGGCGCAACGACGCGTGTATTTCCTGATATCGCTAAAAACTGCTGAAAATCACGGATATTTTGCGCCTCAGCAATAAAATCGGTTTCGGCAAGCATCCGCAGACGAATCTCATCGATGATTGGCGCAATACTGGCAAAGCGCATCGAAGGCATTAGTAGCTCAACCAACTTGGTCATAGCGTGCAAGACGCCCAAATCGGTTTGCATAATCGTTTCAACGCCTGGTTTTTGTACCTTTAGCACTACTTCATCGCCATTATGTAAACGCGCGGCATGCACTTGGGCAATAGACGCTGAAGCGAGTGGTTTTTCGTCAATATAAGCAAAAATCTCTTCAAGCGACAGGCCAGCGGCGGCCAGCTCTTCTTTTAATACCTGTTCAATATAGGCATAGGATAAGGGCGTCGTTTGATCTAAACAGCTTTGAAACGCCTCTACATATTCGCGCGGAAATAATGACGGCGTACTGGCGATAAACTGCCCGATTTTAATATAAGTCGTGCCCAATTGCTCAAAGGTTTCTTTTAACAGCATCGCATCGGGTTTTTCACCCTTTGCCACTCTCAGTGCTGACAAACCAGCAACGCTTGCGGTTTGGCGCACACGATTAACGACATTAAAGGTATGCTTTAATAAATGCGGACGATGAATTTTCATAAAAAAACAACTATGGTAATAAAAAGGAGGTTATGAGGATAGGAAGAGTTAAAAAGCTTGAGCAACTTGCTAATGTTTGGCACAAATCGGACAATGCACATCTTTGCGATAGCCCATCAGTCGTTGCTGCATCTGGCTACCATCCCATATTAACAGCTTATTTGTCAGTGGATTTTTGGTTAATCCTAGATATTGTAGCGCTGCATTGGCTTGCAAGTTACCCATAATAGCGGGCGTAGTGGCGAGTACCCCTGAATTGGCACAAGTACGTTCATCCGCTGCTGCATCGACTGTTACCGAACCAAAGACGCAATGATAGCAGCCGGTATTTAAGTGCGGCTCATATAGTGCCAATTGTCCTTGCGTGGCTATCGCTGAAGCGGATAATAACGGAATCTGGTAACGCACACTAATGCGGTTGATGATATCGCGAGTGGCAAAATTATCCGTGCAGTCTAAAAGTAAGTCAGGCTTACCAGATGCCATCTCAAGCAGCTCATAAGCATTGTCTTCACTCAATCTGGCCACGGTCCCACGCGCCCTAACCAAAGGGTTAATTTTGTTCAGCATATGAGCCGCTGTCAGCGCCTTAGGTTTGCCAATATCTTCAGGTAAAAATAGCGTTTGCCGTTGTAGATTACTGGCTTCAATCACATCATCATCAATCAGCTGCACTTGCCCAAGCCCTGCCCGCACTAACATCTCAGAAGCAGGACAACCGAGACCGCCTGCGCCAATCATCACGACTCGCGAGGCTTTTAAACGTAGCTGCGCATCGATATCCCAGCCATCAAGTAATATCTGCCGCGCATAACGCAGCAGCTCTGCATCTGTTAGCTGTCCTGTTTCTTTGGAGTGCGTCATACTTTCTACCACTATTTTTCACCACAAGTTATAAGCAAAATATCCATTATTAAAAACCTATTCTTAAAGACTCACCTTTAAAAACGTACTCTTAAAAACCAATTATAACAGCTGACCTAAAGTCACCCTGTCATTACCGCCAAAGTCCTGCACAGTATGAACAGACTCAAAACGATTGTCCAAAAATAGCTGACGAACTTTCGCACCTTGATCAAAACCATGCTCAATTGCTAAAAGCCCACCTTTACGTAAGTGTTGCGGCGCCTGCTTAACAATATGCGCTATATCGGCAAGTCCATGATTGGGGGCGCTTAAGGCGCTAATCGGCTCGGCGACCAGTCTTGCTAAATGCTCATCTTCTTCATCAATATAAGGCGGATTAGACACAATCACATCAAATAATGGCTCATCCTGAGCAGACAGCACTTCATACCAACTGCTTTGGATAAACTTAATATCAGCAGCAACCTCATTTACCATTGCATTATGCCTAGCGACTTTTAACGCTTCTAGCGATAAATCAACGGCAACCACTTGCCATTTCTCAGCCTTATTGTTTGGCTGACGCTTATCTAACTCATGCGCGAGGCTAATCGCTATACAGCCAGAGCCAGTGCCCAAATCTAAGAGGCGATTTGGTTTATTATTGCCATCGGCACTTTTTGGTTGAGAGTTTATCCAAGCTAATACTTGTTCGATCAATACTTCAGTATCGGGCCTCGGTATCAATGTATGCTCATTGACTTTAAAATTCAGCGACCAAAATTCTTGCTGTCCCGTTAAATACGCCAAGGGCGTGCCCTGCTGCATCTTAGTCACACCCGCATGAAATTGCGTAAGCTCGCTATCGGTCAGTTGATAGTTTTCATCCGTGATTAAAAAAGAGCTTGGCTGCTCAATGACAAACAACAACCAATCAGTGAGCCAAAACGAGGGCAAATGACTGCTTGCAGCTGCATTCGTCAATTGCTGAATTTTTTGTTTTATTTGCCCAATGGTAGCTGCTTTCATAGATAACTCGTAAAATTACTGTTTACTAAATAAGCCTGTTGAACTGGCTATATGTCATGCATTAACTACTCTGAAGCGCGGGGCGGCTCTTTGGTATCCGTTAGGTTTGGATTGGCTTTGGTTAACTTATCGCCAATACCGCTGCCGCCTTCACCATCGCTATCGCTATCGCCATAAATATCGTCGTTATCACCAATAACGATATATTTATCAACAAAGTAAATCAGCGCTAAAATTGGAATACCAATCGCAAAGGTAAAAATAAAGAAGAACGGATAGCCCATACTATCAACGATAGAGCCCGAATAGCCACCCATGACTTTAGGTATCAAAGTCATCAATGAAGAAAAAATAGCGTATTGTACCGCGGTAAAACGTATAGAGGTCAATGCCGATAAGAAAGCAATAAATACGGCGCTGGCAAGACCAGCGGCTAAATTATCAAATATCACCGCCATATACATGATCGGCAAGCTGCCAGGGTTGTAAGTCAGCACCACAAATAATAAATTGGTCGCACAAGCGAGAATAGCGCCAATCATCATGGCGTGCATGATACGAAAACGCTGCGCCAACAGCCCACCTAAGAAACCACCAGCAATCGCCATAATGACGCCAACCAGTTTGACCGCATTGGCAATATCGGTTTTACTAAAGCCCATGTCTTGATAAAAGACGTTTGATATCACCCCTGCCACGATGTCTGAGATACGGTACAAACCAATCAAGGCCAATAACAATAACGCCTTTTTACCATAGCGTCTAAAGAAATCTAAGATAGGCTCAATCCAGGTTGCCATCGCAATTTCTTTTTTCACCAGACCGACTTTTACCAAGGCATAACCCGCTGCCAGCGCTACGGCTAAGCTTGTTAGCAAATGCAGCGTCTCACTGATAAAGCTGACAAACACGCCTTCAAACTCAGGCAATCCTTGTCCTATCAAAACATAGGCGGCGATAAATGCGACGACGGCAAACACAAACAATAAAACCAATCTGACATAGTCTTCGCGGGTTTCAGCCACTAATGGCGCTTTATTAATAATTTTAGGTTGATTAATCATAAAATAAAGCAGCAGCAATGGCGCACAAGCAACCAATGCTAAAAAGTAGAACTTAATGCTCGGCATGGCTATCAGCGGTATCAGCGCAATGCTACTATCAAAAACTTTATTAATCAGAATATTGACAAGATATATAGCGCTAAACAACAACGCCGGTATTAATAGTAACGCTGAGTAAATTAAGAAAACTTTGAGGTTGTTTCTTTGCTTATTATTTTGCAGAATCTCAGCGGTTGGCTCATAACTGGCAAAGGTGGTCAATATGCCTAAAGTCATCACTCCGGCCATAATATAATAGGTATTACGCCACGCTTCATAACTATAAAAGCTTTCCGTTGAACCAAAATAATCTGCTAAATACAGCGCACCTGCCCCAGCGACAATCATACCAATGCGGTAACCTGACACATAAATAGAGGACAAAATAGACTGCATCGATGGCGGTGCTAGCTCAATGCGGTAAGCATCAATAACGATATCTTGGGTGGCAGAAGAAAATCCCAACAAAACTGCCGCGCCCGCCATATAAACCAACACGTCTTCGCTGATAGGGTTGACCGTCGCTATCAAAAAAATGGCCAATACAATCAGCAGCTGCGATACCACCATCCAGCTACGGCGGCGACCTAACCATTTGGTCAAAAAAGGGACCGGTAGCGCGTCGATTAATGGCGCCCAAATAAACTTAAATGAGTATCCCAATGCTGCCCAGCTGAACATGGTGACGACACCGCGGTCAATGCCTGCTTCTCTTAACCATAACGACAGACTGGAAAAAATCAGCAAAATGGGAATACCGGCCGAAAACCCTAAAAACAGCATGATAATAACGCGCGAATCTAAATAAGCCTTGGCGGCTTCTGCCCATGATTTTTCGGCAATCGGTTGTTCAGGCGTTACAGGTTGGACAGCAGACATAATCACTCACCAAAAATTGAGATAAAAAACACAACTGCGCACAATTTTTATCAATCATTTCTCAGTAATACGGATAAAAAGGATCGATAAAAATTGCTCAGCGTTGCACAAAAACCATCGTTAGCACAAAATTGAATTATGGTACTTGAGAACGCTAACCTTGCCTAGATGTTTTTGCATTAACTTAATAACCATAGCATTTGGCAACACCATTTATTTCAATACGGTAACGTCGTGTATCAGTAGCTCACCTAAACATTAAAACAATCTTTCTCTCGTTGTCTATTGCTTTAAACATCTATTGTCAATTTAAGAAAAATAAATTACTCTATATTCCAAATTAGTATAAATTCATAGCCATTTATTATATACGAGAATAATAACTTTGATTTACACTAGCGACTTATTGAATACTTGTAGTTTTTTACTTTTATATACAGACGAGGTTTGTATATTTATATATAGGGTTAAATGATGGCAATCGACGTAGTGGTCAATCAGCGGCATCTACAAATCCAGCTCAAACAGTTGGAAACAGTGTGGCATACGGTAATCAATGGCTATAATTTGAGTCAAGCAGCTACCGTGCTGCATACCAGCCAATCGAGTCTATCAAAGCATATCGCGGCACTTGAGAACCAGCTTAAAACCCAAGTGTTCGTGCGCCAAGGCAAACGCCTGACAGGGCTGACGACCATGGGCACGGCACTCATGCCGCATATCGAATCTATCTTTGCTGAAATCCGGACCATCGAAAACCTCAGTTTGGATTTTAATAATCCCAATATTGGCACACTGACCATTGCGACCACGCACACGCAAGCGCGTTATGTATTGCCAAAAGTGGTCAAAGAATTTAAAGATCGTTTCCCTAAAGTTAATTTAATTCTGCAACAAGCAGATCCCGAGACCATCGCCCAGATGGTTATTCGTGGGCAGGCGGATATTGGCATTGCGACCGAATCTTTGTTGCACAATGATTATCTACGCTGCTACCGTTATTACGACTGGACGCATCGGGTTATTGTACCGAGCGACCATGAGCTGGCGGGTTTAGAATCGATTGATTTACCAACCCTTGCCAGCTACCCCATTGTGACTTATCACGGCGGCTTTACGGGACGCGGCGCGATTGATAAAACCTTTAGCGATGCAGGCCTTGAGCCTGATATCGTACTCGCCGCCCTTGATGCCGATGTGATTAGCACTTATGTTGGATTAGGATTGGGTATTGGTATTATCGCTGAAATGGCATTTGAGCCAAGCCATTATCATAATTTAACCGCCATTCCTATCGATCATTTTGGGCGTTTTACCAGTTGGATGGCGGTACGTGATGATGCAGAAATCCGTCAATACGGACGCGCCTTTATGGAGCTATGCCAAAAGCAATTTAGTCAGTAGTTATTAACTGAGCCCGTAGCTTTTTAAGGAGTAGCTTTTTAAAACTCAGCGCTTAAGCAATTCGTAATAACTTCAAGCACTTAGCTTAATCATCGTTTTTCTCATAAATACAAACGGCACCGTTCTCAATAGATAGCGGTGCTTTTTTGCTCTTATATACGCCGCAAATTATTATGATTTGTTACTATCTTAAGTGCTGACCTTTATATTCTCTATAACTGCCCCATCATATGAGCTATAGTCAAGGAATTTTAGAATCGCTACAAGGCGACCGACCGCAAATAGTACATTGAGTACATCTAGGGCGGGTAACACCGTAGCGGTTTAAAAGTGCTCTGACTATATTGAATCATCAGCCTGCTTTTCATTCCTGATATTTAAAAACTAACTATAAAAACGTCGTTACAAGGCGACAACATAAAAATAGGTGAATCATGAGCAACACAATTCCATTATCATTTTTAGATTTAGCACCCGTACCCGAAGGCAAAACCATCGCTGAAGGCATTGCCCAAACCGTTGCTATCGCGCAGCAAGCAGAAAAATCTGGTTTCAACCGCTATTGGATGGCCGAGCATCACAATATGCCGGGTATCGCTAGTGCAGCGACATCGGTGCTATTATCGCACATCGGTAGCCAAACCAAGCGCATACGTATCGGGGCTGGTGGCGTCATGCTGCCCAATCATGCACCGCTTATCATCGCTGAGCAGTTTGGCACTTTACAAGCGTTATACGGTGATCGTGTCGATTTAGGTCTAGGCCGCGCGCCAGGTACCGATGGTGCAACATTTCAGGCGCTGCGCCGTCAAATGCAAGATGCTGATCGTTTCCCGCAAGACGTCCAAGAGCTCATGTATTTCTTAGGTGATGGCACCGATGACAGTCCTGTGCAGTCATTCCCAGGGGCGAAATCAAACATTCCTATTTGGATATTGGGCTCGTCACTGTTTGGTGCCACTCTAGCGGCGCATTTGGGCCTACCATACGTTTTTGCCTCGCATTTTGCGCCGCAGATGATGACACAAGCAATTAATGCCTATCGCGAACAGTTTAAACCATCGGCGCATCTAGATAAGCCTTATGTGATGCTGGCGGCTAACCTGCTACTGGCTGACGACGACGCAACGGCGCGTTATCACTTTACTTCAGCGCAGCAAAGCTTTGTCCGCTTGCGCCGCGGTGAGCGTGGACAAATGCCAATGCCAACTCATGATATGGATAGCATCTGGAGCCCGGCGGAAAAAATGACGGTAGACAACGCTTTATCGGTGTCATTTGTTGGTTCTGTCGAAACGGTCAAACCAAAACTGGCAGAATTTATCGCAAAGTATCAACCAGATGAGCTGATTGTCACTGCCAACGTTTACGATCAAGCAGCGCGTCTGCGTTCACTTGAACTTACATCTGAGTTAAACTTGTTTACTTTACAATAACCTGCGCCGCTTGCATAATTATTGATAAACCTTAAGGAGATTATGGTCATGGAACCTTCTGCCTTTATCGGCTCATCAATATTTTTATATATCGTCGCTTTTATTGTGGTCTTGATTATTGGCGGTTATTTGACGTATCGTGTTAGCCCTAAACGCAAACATCGCCGCGTGAATAAGCATGATAAAGACAATATGAGATAACGACAATAAATGTTAAAAGTCCCCTTTTCCAATTGGAAAAGGGGACTTTTTTATAACGACTGTTTTTATTTTTATTAAAAGCGAAAGCATTTCTCATATACCTAACATTATTATCGATGCTATATCCACCCTAATCCGCGTAATATCGCCGCGCCAATCGCCATACCAAACATTGCCACCACGGTGGTAAATGCTAAAATATTGGCCGCCAATATATCATTACCGCCCATGGCTTTCGCCATCACATAACTGGCCGCCGCTGTCGGTGACGCCACCATCAAAAACAGCACGCCCATATGCACGCCTGATAAGCCAAAACCCAATCCGACTGCAATAGCGATTATAGGCGCAATCACAATACGTCCAATACTGGCTTGCATGGATAAACCTGACGGATGCAACATCGACTTTAAATCGATACTTGCACCCGCGCAAATCAGTGCCAACGGCAATGCCACCGCAGCTAGTAAATCGCCAGTGGTATGAATAACCCCGCTAATAGGCGGTAACGGCAGGGCTTTATAAGCAAAAGCTGCGACCAAGGCGATAATTAACGGATTGGTAAACAGTTTTTTGACAATCATTATGCTGCGACTGATCCACGTATCGTCCGCGCTTTTAGACACCCGGCTTAAGGTAATGACCGCTAAGATATTAAATAATATCGTCACCACCCCCATATAGACGGCACCAATACTTAAACCCTGCTCGCCGTAGGCATTAGCGACGGTTGCCAGACCGATAATCGCCATATTACTGCGAAAGATACCTTGTACAAACACCCCTTGGTCGGCAGGCTTATCGACAAAAGACTTGGCATAAATTTCTGCGCCTATAAACAAAATAAAGGTCACGACAATACCAGCAATGATTAAAGTCATTTGTTTGGCATAATCGACCTCACTATCAACCACGCTAAAAAACAGTAAGCACGGCAAGCAGTAATTAAAGACAAAGCTGGATGCTTGATCGATAAAAGCTTGGCTTGCCTCGCCGTGCCTTTGCATAAAAAAACCCAACCCCATCAAAACAAGGTTGGGCAATACGATGGTAATGGCAAAAATAATAGCAGCGGTCATAAATAAGCTCAGGTTATGAATATATCCAAAGCTATATTGTTAAATAAACAGCAATGGTAAGTAGGTATTTTAAAATGGGTTAGCTTGGATAACGGAAAGCTATTTTATTATAGTGTATATAACGCCGCTATTGCTGCTTTGAATACGAGGGCGTGTTCTCAATTCAATCGATGTATATCTAAATGGGCTAAAAATGGTTAAATTTTTAAAATGAAAACACGCCCTAATCAGACTTTTTCACCCATTTGCCATCCGAGTTTTTCTCATAACTGTTTTCGACAGCGGCCCATGCGGTAGCAAACCAGCGTGATTCATCGTCATATTGTTTACTGGCGCTATTGAATGCGGCCAAAAAGATTTCTTGCGCATGCTTTGGCAGATTATCTTTTACCGAATCGGGTAATTCAGACAACTTATCGTAAGGCATAGATTTTCTCCTTGTTATTCACTTTTGATTATTTTTAAAGCTTTCTATTTTTTAAACCAGCACGTCTTAAATTATCAAGTTTTACATCGGCAAACTGTTTTGAAATTGTTAAGGTATTTGCCATAAAAAAGCCCGTAAAGCTTTGTCATTACGGGCTTCTTTTATAATCATAGGTTAAAGCTTCAAGATTTGCTAAACCATTATTACGAGTTTAACGCCGCTTGGGCTTTTTTCTGCTTCTTGACGGTCATCGCCAATAGCTGAATGGCAGCAGGCGTGACCCCGCTGATACGTCCCGCTTGGGCAAGCGTGGCAGGACGAATTTGCGCCAGCTTTTGCACAATCTCATTGGACAATCCTGACACCACACTATAGTCAAAATCCATTGGCAAGGCAGTATTTTCCAAACGCTTCATCTGATCGATATCTTCTTGCTGACGGTCAATGTAGCCGGCGTATTTAACAGAAATCTCAATCTGCTCACCGACTTGGCTATCAACCTCTGAACCAGTAATCGCCGCGATATCCGTAAAATGTATTTGCGGACGTTTTAATAAATCATACGCAGTCGATTCTTTAGACAGCACCTCGCCTGTCTGCTTGGTCACTTGCTGACCTAAAGCATTAGCAGGGGTTGCCCAAATGTCTTTAAGGCGCGAGGTTTCGGTAGCAATGGCTTCCATTTTTTCTTGATAGGCTTGCCAGCGCACATCATCTACCAAACCAAGCTTGCGACCAGTCTCAGTCAAACGCTGATCAGCATTGTCTTCACGCAGTAGCAAACGATATTCGGCGCGGCTGGTAAACATACGATATGGCTCAGTGGTACCATGCGTAATCAAGTCATCGACCAGTACGCCAAGATACGCTTCATCGCGGCGCGGCGTCCAAATATCAAATTCACTATTTTCACAGGTGACCAATGCCGCATTGGTGCCGGCTAGTAAACCTTGTACGCCCGCCTCTTCATAGCCGGTCGTACCATTGATTTGACCGGCAAAGTACAAACGATCGATTGATTTGGTCTCAAGCGTTGGTTTTAGGTTCTGCGGATCAAAATAATCGTACTCAATCGCGTAGCCTGGACGGGTGATGTGTGCGTTCTCAAGACCTTTCATACTATGGATAAAGTCTAATTGCACATCAAACGGCAAGCTGGTTGAGATACCGTTTGGATATAGCTCATGTGTGGTCAAACCTTCGGGCTCAATAAAGATTTGATGACTGTCTTTATCGGCAAAACGGTGAATCTTGTCTTCAATTGATGGACAATAACGCGGCCCTACGCCTTCGATTTTGCCCGAAAACATCGGTGAGCGATCTAGGTTTTCACGGATAATGTCATGGGTACGCGCATTGGTATGAGTAATATAACAGTTGACCTGTTCAGGATGCATCGACACATCGCCCATATAGCTCATCACTGGCAAAGGTGTGTCGCCCGGTTGTACTGTCATCACGCTAAAGTCAACGCTACGTGCATCGATACGTGCTGGCGTCCCGGTCTTTAAGCGACCAACGGGTAATTTCAATTCGCGTAAACGATCTGCAAGCTTGATAGAAGGCTGATCGCCTGCGCGTCCGCCTTTTGAATTTTCCAAACCAATATGAATGACACCGCCTAAAAACGTTCCTGAAGTCAGCACCACAGTTTGGGTGTTAAAAATAATCCCCGTTGCCGTCACAACAGCGGTCGCGCGACCATTTTCGACTAAGATATCATCTGCTGCTTGTTGGAATATATCCAAATTTGGCTGGTTCTCAAGCGTATGACGAATAGCGGCTTTATAAAGAATGCGATCCGCTTGCGCACGCGTAGCACGAACAGCGGCGCCTTTACGGCTATTAAGCACTCGAAACTGGATGCCAGATTTGTCCGTCGCTAATGCCATCGCGCCGCCAAGCGCATCAATCTCACGTACCAAATGCGATTTACCAATACCACCAATCGCAGGGTTACAGCTCATCTGCCCTAGCGTCTCGATATTATGCGTCAAGAGTAACGTTTGCGCACCCATACGTGCGGCCGCCAAAGCTGCTTCTGTGCCAGCATGACCGCCGCCGATCACTACCACGTCGTAATTTTTTGGGTATTGCATGTATGCCTCACTTGACTCTCGACGCAACCGTGAGCCAGAGGCTATCGCTGCATAGCATGGCTGCTGGTCAATAAGCGTCAGTCGAATTTAAAAAAGAGATAACGACTCAGGTGAGCCATTAAAGATAGGTAAAATAGCCGGTAATTATAACAATTTTTTACCGTTTAAAAAACGTTATACGAAAAACTATTTAAATTAACTGCTATTGCCATTAATCATAAAGGTGCATCAATAAAAGCTTGATAAACCTCGAATGGATTTATTTACCAGGACTGAGTGGTACAATGCGGTCAGCCTGCCCACTGGCCAGCATATGGTGGCTGCCGTAAGCTTCTGGGTTAATCTGCAAATAGGCATTCATCTGCCCAATAGCGTCGCCGTCATTGGTCGCCAAGATTTGCTCTTTAATCATCTCAACAGGCGGCAATGGCAAGTTTTTTAGCAAAGCCAAACGCTGAGCGTTATCACCCTTTAGCACAACCATCTCAATAAGTTGCCGCGCATCGATGGGTAAATCAGGGGTGTTTTGTGCCAATAATGCCAAATGATAAGCACCAGCTGCATCTTGATCCGCGACGATACGCTGCTCAATGGCAATATAAGTCGCTTCGGTTGCGCCGCCTGCTACGCTAAGCTGATGGATACATTTAAGGGCAGAATTTGGCTCACTGCCCGCCATATCGATTAAACGGGTTGATTCGTTTTTTAGATACTCGCGGCGTTTTTCGATAGCCGCTTGTTCAGCCGCCTCCTGCTGCTCCGTTAATTCTGTGTTTGGCAATTCCGTGTTTGCTAAGTGATTACTCATATAACTCTCGCTTTTAGGCAAAATATATTTATCTTGGACACTATATGGGGCTAAAAGCGATAAAAACAATAAATTGCATAGACAATAAAAAACCCGAATAGCCTTTCTTCATAAAGTAGAATGGCTATTCAGGTTTACTTTGCTGCAATTTCTAAATGATTTATTGAGGCTTATTAACTGCCCAATAAAAACGCTTAATCATTAAGCAGCAGGACTATTGGCTTCAACCAAAGGTTTTAGCTCGCCTGATTGGTACATCTGTAAAATGATGTCTGAACCACCCATCAATTCACCGTCAATCCATAATTGCGGGAACGTTGGCCAATTAGCAATCTTCGGTAACGTAGCACGAATTTCTGGGTTTTCTAGAATATTAACATAGGCAAACGGACGGCCAATTTGGGTCAAAACCTCAATCGACTTAGCAGAAAAACCACACTGTGGAAACTGCGGCGTGCCTTTCATATAAAGGATGACTTTATTGTCTTTGATTTGATCACGAATCAGCTGTTCAACATCGTTTGCAGCAGTATTTGGGGTTTGCTCACTCATAAAAGCTCCTATTTATTAAAACTATTATCAAAAAGAGATATGTCACGCTAAATTTGGCCTGTGGCTGCTACATGGGGCGATTGCCGTTTATTGCAACCCTCATCACTGACTACTAAGCCATTAGGGATTAAACATCAGGCATATTAACATCTGAAACGTTAACATCAGAAATAGTATTGCTAGCCATATTGTCGTCAGACATCATCATATTTGGTACCAATAATACCACGGCATTGGCCATAATACCCTCTTGGCGACCAGTAAAGCCCAGTTTTTCAGTCGTTGTGGCTTTAATGCTGACATTACTCACAGCTGTTTGCAAGTCACTGGCGATATTTTCGCGCATTGCCAAATTATAGGGTGCCAATTTTGGGCGCTCACACATCACAGTAATATCAGCATTCCCTAAAGTATAACCGGCAGCTTGGACTTTACCATACACATAACGGAGTAGTACGCGCGAATCCAAACCAGCGTGCGCGGCATCGGTATCTGGGAAATGTTGCCCAATATCCCCAAGTGCCAATGCACCAAGCAGCGCGTCAGCAAGCGCATGGAGCACCACATCGCCATCAGAATGCGCCAGCAAACTATGGGTATGCTCTATCGGCACGCCTGCTAATATCACATATTGCTGCTGCTCGCCCGTATTATGAAACGCATGGACATCGATACCTTGACCAATTTTTATCATTATTATTCCAAGTGAATTACTAAGTGAATGAAGAGTGATTAAAATAATTTAGAACCGCTATCTAAATTTCTAAAGCGCTTTTAGCCAACATGAGCGTGCATAGCTCGCCACCGCTTACGATTAACTGCTATAATATGACGCTTATTTTATCACAATACCCAGACCAAAATACCCTGTCCAAAAAACGAAATGACTTCATCAGTTGCCTAAGTTTATCACTCTTAGTCGTTTTATTGATGAATAGCGTCATGTCACACTTTGGATAAGGTATAAATTGTTGAGCAATTCTATGTCAGCCACGCCAAACACCTCAAGTCTACCCGTTTCAGACGCTTTTAGCATCCATCGTCCTTTGACGCTTGCCGATATTGTCAATCCTAGCAGTAAGCACGTCATCGTTGGTATGTCAGGCGGCGTCGACTCTTCCGTATCTGCCGTTTTGCTCCAGCAAGCAGGCTTTAAAGTGGAAGGTCTGTTTATGAAGAATTGGGAAGAAGATGACGGCACCGAATACTGTACGGCGATGGACGACCTAGCAGATGCGCAAGCGGTATGTGACAAAATCGGTATCAAGCTGCACACCGCCAACTTTGCAATGGAATATTGGGATCGCGTTTTTGAGCATTTCTTAGCAGAGTACAAAGCCGGACGCACGCCAAATCCAGATATTTTATGCAATAAAGAAATCAAATTTAAAGCGTTTTTAGATTATGCGTTGACTCTCGGTGCTGACTATATTGCCACCGGTCACTATACGCGCCGCAGCCTGAACTATGAAAATAACAACGGCGAAACCGTCGCCCAGTTATTGTGTGGACTGGATAATAATAAAGACCAAAGCTACTTCTTACATGCGGTCGGCGGCGATAAAATCGCTAAGACGTTATTCCCCGTAGGTGAGCTTGAAAAACCAGTCGTGCGTCAAATCGCTGAAGAACATGACTTGGCGACGGCTAAAAAGAAAGATTCTACTGGTATTTGCTTTATTGGTGAGCGCCGTTTTAAAGACTTTTTGCAACAGTACTTGCCAGCACAAAAAGGCGATATCGTCACTGACGACGGTCATGTGATAGGTCAGCATGATGGCTTGATGTATTATACTTTAGGTCAGCGTGGCGGCATCGGTATCGGCGGCGTCAAAGACCGTCCAGAAGAGCCTTGGTTTGTACTGGCAAAGGATTTGGCTAAAAACCGTTTAATCGTCGGTCAAGGTCATGAGCATCCGATGCTAATGAGTAATGAGCTACAAGCTTATAAGCTTGACTGGGTCGATGGCTTGCCGCCTGCCGATATTTTCAGCTTAGATGGTTTACGCTGTATGGCAAAATCTCGCTATCGTCAGCCCGATCAGGCCTGCCGTGTTTATGCGCTAAATGATGACGGCAGTGAAGTCCGTGTGGTATTTGATGAGCCACAACGTGCCGTTACGCCTGGTCAATCAGCGGTATTTTATATCGATGAGGTGTGTCTTGGTGGCGGTGTGATTGCCGCTATCGATGCGCCTTGTGGGTTTTGATTTTAAATAACTTTCAACCTTTCTTCATTTTTTGCTTATTTTTATCACTTTTACTCCTGTTACTTTTGACAACTATTTGAGGCATCACTATGACTCCACTTACCGCACTCTCTCCAATCGATGGCCGTTACGCTTCTAAAGCCGACAGCTTGCGTCCGTATCTATCTGAATTTGGTCTGATTAAAGCCCGCGTTACCGTCGAGATTCGTTGGTTGCAGTCATTGGCAGATAATAGTGCGATTGGCGAATTAGCAGCGTTTGATGCCGATACCAATGCCTTTCTAAACAGCATCGTTGACGACTTTAGCGAAGCGGACGCGCAAGCGATTAAAGATATCGAAGCGACCACCAACCATGATGTAAAAGCGGTTGAATACTTTATCAAAGACAAATTCCGTGGTAATCAACAATTAGAAGACAGCTTGGAGTTTATTCATTTCGCTTGTACCAGTGAAGATATCAACAACTTGTCATACGCATTGATGCTAAAAGACAGCCGCGAGATTGTGGTTGCTAAAATGCAGCAAGTAACCGACAGCATTGTTGATTTGGCGATTACTCATGCTGACCAGCCAATGCTATCACGCACGCACGGTCAAACTGCTAGCCCAACGACGCTTGGTAAAGAGATGGCAAACGTCGCTTATCGCTTAGCCCGCCAAATCAAACAAATCGGTCAAGTTGAGCTACTCGGTAAAATCAATGGCGCAGTCGGTAACTATAACGCGCACTTCTCAGCCTATCCTAATATTGATTGGCAAGCACACGCTGAGCAGTTTATTGACCAGCACCTAGCGCTAACGTTTAACCCTTACACCACCCAAATAGAGCCGCATGACTATATCGCTGAATTGTTTGATGCGGTAAAACGTTTCAATACTATATTAATCGATTTTAACCGTGATATTTGGCAATATATTAGCTTAGGCTATTTTAAGCAGCGCCTAAAAGACGGTGAAGTAGGTTCTTCTACCATGCCGCATAAGGTCAACCCAATTGATTTTGAAAACTCAGAAGGTAACTTAGGCGTGGCGAACGCGATGCTTGCACATTTGGGTGAAAAACTACCAATTTCACGTATGCAGCGCGATTTATCAGACTCGACTGTACTGCGTAATATCGGTGTTGGCTTAGCGCAAAGTATGATTGCTTTTGATGCGTGCTTAAAAGGCGTTAGTAAACTTGAATTGAATGCACAGCGTTTAAATGACGACTTAGATAATGCCCAAGAAGTATTGGCTGAGCCGATTCAAACGGTCATGCGTCGTTACCGTGTTGAGAACCCGTACGAAAAACTCAAAGCCTTAACCCGTGGTAATGCCATGACACGTGAGGCCATGCTGACTTTCGTAGAAAGCGATGAATTATCTGCGGTTTCAGATAGCGATAAAGCGCGCCTACGTGAGCTGACACCTGCGACTTATACTGGTAATGCCGCTGAGCAAGCTCGCACGATTAAAGACTGGATTGCTAAGATTTAATCTCTGATCAAGCTTGAAGTAGCTAGCGGACATATTTTGAAATAGATATAAATGAGTAGGACTGCCTATTCATTTATATTAAGAAAAACATTAACCTTACCTACTATTACTTGTCTTAAAAGACAGTTAGTTAATAGGTAAGGTTTTATTTTTTATCTTTTTTATCATCGTCATCACTGTCGCCCGGTATGATGGCTTTACCGACCGCCACAGTACCTTTAACCACGCCTTTGGTGGTTTTATAAGCGATCTTTGCCGGCACGGTCACAATCTTGTGTACACAAGCTTGTAATAAAAATACGCTGGCGATAATAACGATAAAATGTAATTTTTTCATAAACTTCCTACGATTGATGAGGTGTTCTGACAGCAACTATTCATACGGTAATACTCGCTATCAGCTAGGCGATAATCATAAACCATTAAAACTTTCCTATAAAGCATCTCTTGTTATTTCTCTTATACCCATTTTTAGATATGGATTTATCAATGACCACAATCACTCTTTGTTTACCCAACTATCTCACGCCTGAGCAATTTTTAAGCGAATATTGGCAAAAAAAACCGCTCCTTATTAAACAAGGCTTACCGCAGCTAATTGGCATGTTTGAGCCAGACGATATGCTTGGCCTTGCTATTGAAGAAGACGCAGCTGCACGCCTGCTCACCCAAGCCGCTACTAAGCAAGACGGCCTAGCGCAGTGGCAACTTAAAAAAAGTCCCTTAACTGAAAGCGATTTTGACAATTTGCCTGAACAATGGACCGTACTGGTGCAAAACCTTGAGCAATGGACGCCTGAGCTTGGACAATTGTGGCAAGCATTCGACTTTATTCCGCAGTGGCAACGCGACGATATCATGGTGTCTTATGCGCCAAAGGGCGGCTCAGTCGGCAAGCATTATGATGATTATGATGTGTTTTTAGCGCAAGGCTACGGTCAGCGTCGTTGGCAGCTTGGCAAATTTTGTGATAAAAACACTGAGTTTGTCGCCGATGAGCCGATCCGCTTGTTCGATGATATGGGCGAGATAATCTTTGATGAGATTTTAGAAGCGGGTGATGTGCTTTATGTACCGCCAAAATTATCACACTTTGGCGTCGCGCAAGATGATTGCCTAACCTTCTCTTTTGGTTGTCGTCGTCCGAATTTGATGCAAATCATCGACAGTCTGGCTGATATCGCTACCAACGATAGCGATTTATTTATACCCATGCTACTGCCACAAGCACTACAAGCGTCGGGTGAATTGACAGCAAGCAGTATCGAGGCGATTAAAAACCAGCTCTTACAAATGCTGCAATCTGAGCGCGGCAACGATATCATTCGCCAAGCAGTATCCGAAGTTGTCAGCAAGCGCCAATATGATGCGCTAGTGCCAGAAGAAACACTAGATACTGATGAGTTGTTGCAGGCCCTATCAGAAGGCGCGACACTACAAGCCGACTATAGCAATCGATTGCTTTACAGCCAAACCAATGATGGCGTGACGCTATATGCCAACGGTCAGCGCCTTGATGGTTTGGATGCGGATGCGGCCGCTGTACTAATGCGTTTGGCGAATGGTGAGCATTTACAACGTCAAGATGTTAAAAATATTGACCCAGACGATTTGAGCGAATGGTTAGAGAATGGTTGGGTGTGGCTAAATTATCCTGAGTAATATACTGGCCACAACCACTCACTAATTATGAGTGTTGTTGAAAAATTCACCTTGAAATAAGCTGGCTATTTGTCAGCTTATTTCATACTATCCCTTTTTTATGCCGCGCCTTTTTTATAACGGCTCATGCCAGCAATGACTGTTTCTTCAATCACTCTATCGTCGCCAAGGATCATCAGCACAAATAGCTGCTCATCGAGTGATTTTGTCTGCATCATACGGCGCGTAAGTAACTCTGTCGCGCCCATATCAATGACCACAAAATCCGCTTCTTTATTTGGCATAAAATTACCGATTTTATCGTCTAATAATAGCGACTGCGCGTTACCTAAAGTAATCTGATACAAGCCTTGATGCGAGGATAACGGGTTGTTTTGTAATTGTTGCACTTTATAAGCTTCCGATAACGTGGTCAGCATCGACAAACTGGTTCCGGCGCCGACGTCGGTGGCGATACTGACGCCGGTATAGCGTAAAGTCTTAGATAAATCAAACAGACCACTACCCAAAAACAAATTGGACGTTGGACAATGGGCAATTTGCGTTCCCGTATCACGCAGCACCTCATACTCTGGGGTGTCAAGATAAATGCCATGTGCCAAAGTAGTACGCCGACCCAATAAACCCATCGCATGATAAACGTCGAGATAGCCCATGTGTTTAGGATAAAGCTCACGCACAAAGGCAATTTCAGCAAGGTTTTCGGCCAGATGCATTTGCAGATACACACTGTCATAGCTGCGATATAACTCACCCGTCATTTGCAGCTGTTTTGGCGTCGAGGTAATAGCAAATCTTGGCGTAATCGCCACATGTTGACGCCCGCGCTCATGCCATTTATCAATGATGTTTTGCGAATCACGGATGCCCTGCTCAGCCGGCACACACAAATGCTCAGGCGCATTTTGATCCATCAGTACATTACCAGTAATCATGCGCGTATTTAGGCGAGTACTTTCTTCAAAAAACGCCTCAACAGACTCAGGATGACTGGTTGAAAACACCAAAGCACTGGTCGTACCATTGGCAAGCAGCTGGTTTAAAAAGAACTTTGAGGTATCATGCGCAACCTGTGGATCACTAAAGTTGGCTTCGGTGACAAAGGTGTAATTATTGAGCCAATCAAGCAATTGCTCACCAAAAGCGGCAATCATATCTATCTGCGGATAGTGGACATGAGTATCAATAAAGCCTGGCATGATTAGCTTGTCTTGATAATCGTGAATCTCTACGGGCGCCTTGCCCTGTTGCGCGTGACTACTAGCATATCGCGCCATGATCACATTTTTACTGCCATAATCTAGTACGCGACCACTCACATCATCGACGACCAAAGCACCTTCGGCAATATACTCAGGATAAACATTAATCCCTGCGATTACAGGGAGCAATATGACGTTTTTATCAACCACTGGCAGTGTTGCATCAAGGGTATTTGTATCATTAGGGCTTGCATCACTGTTGTTGGTGCTTTTTTCTCTCTTAGCCAGATTGTCTTCGGTCAGATAATGCAGCAGTCGTGCTTGATAAATATGTATGGTCATAAAGGCGTCTCACCTAAATAGAGTAAAAGGCAATAAAGTTTTATTGCTAACTGTTCGCTTTAAATAACATTTATGCTTGATGATATAGCTGCAAAATTTGACTGGCGATAGATACAGCAACTGCCATTGGTTCTTTACCGCCAATCTCAAGGCCAATTGGCATCGTTAATTTATCAACGACTTTCTCGCTATAACCGCGCTGTAGCAACTTTTCTCTAAAGCGCTTGGCTTTGGTTGCCGAGCTAATACAGCCGATATAAGGCCGCGCACTGCTTTCCTTTCTTTCACTTATTACAGTCTGTGAATCAGTAGCTAGCAAACAATCTAAAGCTGCGCGCACCAAGTCAAAATCAAGACTGTGATCATGGGTCATGACTAAAATAAAATACTGCGTGCCTTTATTAATAGATAGTCTGCGAGCGCCATTGGTCAAAAATGGGCGAATAAAATCAACCGGATCGTCGTCAATATGCACACGAATATGCGCTGGTAGTTGGTCATTTACCTGTCCGTCCGCTGTGCCAGATACAGCGCTCAGATAACGCTCAAACATCTCAGGACGACTGTCTACCCAGTCCACTTGACATGGCAGCTCAGCCAGTATACTCATTAATGCGGTAGCTACGTGCCCGCCCCCAAAAACCAATAGCGACATCGGCGGTGTCAAATGAAAGCATTCAAACATCACCGTCACGCTACCACCGCAGCACTGTGCTAACTTAGCGCCCAATGGATAATGTTTGCTGTAGACTGCTTCACGGCGTACCGCTTGTGCTTTTGTAGACCTGCCTGCTTTTAATGGTTGAGAGGAGGCTTTCGAATTATTTGGCTCAAGCTCGCCATTTAATAGTTGCCGCGCTGTTAGCGTCACATCATGCTCTAAACTCCCACCGCCCAGCGTATCGCAGCAGTCATCGAGCGTGACAATCATTTTAGACTGTAGTTCGCGAGGTGCCGAACCATTGACGGCAATGACGGTTGCCAATACATGGGCAACCCCCTGCTGCTGATATTGCGCCAGTCCCTCATACCATTTCGTTGGTGGCATCGGCGTGATAAGTGACTTATTCACTGTGCGCAGGTCCACGAGCCGTTGAGACGTTGGGGTTTTCTATCGCCTCAGGCTCTTCATCAAACAATTGACCTTCAGACGCAGGCGGTGTCATGTCTGTAGCATGCGCTACTTGCTGCGGCAGTACGCGATCGTCATCAATGCCGCAGTCATCGTCAGCTGGTGTTAAGCTTTCAATGGTTTCGGTGTCTGGTTTAGAAGCGATTTCCCACGCTTGACCTTGTAGACGCATGACGGCTTTTAGTACGGCCTCTGGCGTCGCAGGCATGGTCAGCTCTGGGTTTTTCTTATAATCACCCAAGCTTGCGATGGCATTATTAATCGCACACCAAACGCTCGCTGCTAACATAAACGGTGGCTCACCAACGGCTTTAGAATTATAAATGGTCTGCTCTTCATTTTTACGATCAAACAGTTTGACGCGCCATTGTTTAGGCAAATCATGTGCCGTCGGAATTTTATAATTAGCGGGGCTGTTAGAAGCAAGCTTGCCTTTTTTATCCCAAATAAGCTCCTCAGTGGTCAGCCAGCCCAGACCTTGCACAAAGCCTCCTTCAATCTGACCAATATCAACTGCAGGATTAATCGATTGTCCGACATCGTGCAAGATATCGCAGCGCAGCACTTTGTACTCTCCTGTTAAAGTGTCAATCTCAACTTCTGCGCAGGCAGCGCCCAAGGCAAAGTAAAAAAACGGTCGACCCCACGCTTTTGAGCGGTCATAAAATATCTTTGGCGTTTTGTAATAGCCGGTCGAAGACAAACTGATACGGTGCTGATAAGCGAGCAAGACGAAATCTGCAAACGTAAGCACTTCTTTAGTGCCGATATGAACGTGATTGCGCTCAAAACGGACATCTTCGGCGTTTACTTGGAAATGCTCAGAGGCAAACTCAAGCAAACGATTTTTAATGGTGATACAGGCATTTTGCGCCGCTTTACCATTCATATCCGTACCCGATGAGGCAGCTGTCGGCGAGGTATTTGGCACTTTATCGGTTCGAGTAGCAGTGGCTTTGACCGTATCTAAATCGACATCAAATTCATTAGCAACGATTTGGGCAATTTTAATATATAACCCTTGACCCATCTCAGTGCCGCCGTGATTGACCTGAATCGTGCCATCGGTATAAATAAGCACTAAAGCGCCAGCCTGATTGAGAGTTTGCACGGTAAATGAGATACCGAATTTTACAGGCGTTAATGCTAGACCCCAGCGCTTATCATTGCCTTCAGCTTCAGCCTTTTTATTTGCTTCGATAATTTTCAGCCGGCGCTTATCGTAATCGCTATCCTCTGCGAGCGTCCGCATGATAGTCGCCAAATCAAAATGCTCAATCGGCTGACCATAATGGGTGCTTTGACCGTTTTGATATAAGTTTGCTAGACGCACCTGCAACGGATCTCTGCCTAACGTATAAGCAATATGATCCATCATATATTCAGCGGTTAGCAAACCTTGTGGCCCGCCAAAACCGCGATAAGCGGTGTTAGATACCGTATGGGTCTTGCAGCGGTGACCGGCTATCTGCGCGGCTGGATAATAGTAAGCATTATCACAATGAAACATCGCCCGATCGACAATAGCATCGGACAAATCAGGCGAATAGCCACATAGTCCTGCCAGCTGCATATCGACGCCAAGTATCTGTCCGTCTTCATTGACGCCGACCTCATAACGATTGGAAAACTCGTGCCGTTTGCCAGTTACGACCATGTCATCTTGGCGGTCTAAGCGCATACTGACTGGCACATTTTGGCGCTTAGCCACGATAGCGCACAGGCACGCCCACGCCGCCGCTTGGGTTTCTTTACCGCCAAAGCCGCCGCCCATTCTACGCACAATGGTAGTCACTGCATGAAATGGTAAATCGACTACTTCAGCGACCAGTTGCTGCACTTCGCTTGGATGCTGCGACGACGTATAAACTTCAAGACCACCATCATCACAAGGCACAACGTATGATACTTGCCCCTCAAGATAAAAATGCTCTTGCCCAAGCATATGAATATGCCCTGCAATACGCGTCGGTGCTGATTTTAGCTCAGCTTGCGTATCACCGCGCTGCATAAAGTGGCTCGGACGTACAAACTGCGCTTGCTCTAATGCGTCATCGATAGTCAAAATGGCTGCTAATGGCTCATATTCTATCAGCGCATTCAGCACTGCTTTTTTGGCCGCACGATGACTGGTTGCGACGACCGCAAACAAGGTTTGACCGACGTATTCGGTGATTTTATCTGCCATTAATGGATCGCCATCGAACACTGGGCCGATATCAGTCTTAGCAGGCAAATCCTGAAACGTAATGACATCAAACACCCCATCGGCCGCCCATACTGCACTCAAATCCATATGTAAGATACGGGCATGGGCGTGAGTGCTTTTACCAATCGCTAAATGCAGGGTGCTTTGCGGTTTTAGCATGTCATCGACGTAGGTAGCCGTTCCCATCACATGGCTGATAGCACTGTCATGCTTGACTCCCGTACCGATTTTATTTTTTGGCGGGCGCTGTCGGCGTATACTATAACTGTCAAATAGTGAAGAATGATGGCTCATAGTTTCTCTTCCTTGTATTCTTTATAAATAGCGATAAACGTTAAGCGCTCGCAGGTTGTATATCCGCGACCAATTGCTTACCGCATTTAATCATTAAGCGCTGCACGACATGCATACGATACTCACGACTGGCTCTAACGTCCGTCATGGGCGAGACATCTAACGCCAACTTTTGCGCTGCCGCCTCAAAACTGGCAACCTCAACAGATTGCCCAACCAGCATTTCCTGACAATTTATCGCCAATAAAGGAATCGCCGCCATACCGCCAAGACCGAATTTTGCATTTTTAATCGTTAACCCATCTGCTACCAAATCGATTCTAGCTGCCAATAAGCAAGCAGAAATGTCGTCTTCATAACGCTTACTTACCTTATGAACATATAAATGCTGATGGTCTTGTAACAGTGGAATATGCAGCGCCACGATATAACTGCCAGCGCGTAGTTTGGTCTGTTTATAATCCAAGAAAAATGCCTGCAAAGGTATAATCTCATCAATATAACCATTTTTATTAGCATCGCTACCATCAATAGCTGCGCAATGACGCAAATGAATTTGTGCATCTAATGCCAATAAAACCGGCGGCAAATCGCCAATTGGTGAAGCATTAGCGACGTTACCGCCGATGGTGCCTATGTTGCGAATTTGCGGCGAGGCAATGCGTTCAAATAAATGAGCAAAATTCGGAAAATACTCTTCAAGGACAGGCAGCAGTTGCTGATAACTCATGCCCGCGCCCAATATTAAAGATGGTACTGCCGATTTTATTTCGCCATTAACTTTGTCACTGTTAACTTTATCGACATTAACTCTAGATTTCTCATCAGTATGTTGATGTAAGTCTTGTAGCGACCAAGTTTTTAGCGCCTCAACCGCTGATAGCTGCACAATTACCTCATGATCGACCAAGTGCTGGGTCACGCTTAACCCCAAATCAGTACCGCCCGCCCAAATAGTTGCGTTTGGATACGCGGCTAACACCTGATTGAGCTCGTCAATGGACTGCGGAATAAAAAGTTTGCGTGATGCTTCGGTAAGTACAGGCGCAATAGTATTGTTGGCATTTGT
The DNA here is from genome assembly GCF_002836335.1 of Psychrobacter sp. Sarcosine-02u-2. NCBI lineage: Bacteria > Pseudomonadati > Pseudomonadota > Gammaproteobacteria > Moraxellales > Moraxellaceae > Psychrobacter > Psychrobacter sp. Sarcosine-02u-2. The sequence goes on from NZ_PJBX01000163.1 coordinate 62,690, forward strand.
AGCAGCGTGTTTGCTGTTTGCCATTGCATCGGTTGCCAGCTTTATCGTTAAATCTTTAGCAATGATTTGCTCAGCATCGCGCTGTTTGCCAATTTTGCCCATCGCTAAACCTGCATCGATAATAGGACGATAACCGGTACAGCGGCACAGATTTCCGGATATAGCAGCGACAATATCATCGTAACTAAGATCGTCCGATGCCAGTCCTGCTGCCAGTTGCAGACGATGGTTTTCATAAGTACTCGCCAGCGTCATGACAAATCCAGGCGTACAAAAACCGCACTGCGAGCCATGACAATCAACCATGGCTTGCTGAGCTGGGTGCAATAAGGCGCGATCTGGGTGATTGGTGGGATTATCGGCGATATAAGCGGCCGTTATGAGATGATGACCATCCATCAAAGACAGTAGCGTGATACAAGCATTAAGGGTATAAAAAGGTGCTTGCGTAGATTGGTCTGCGTCATGAGCAAGCAAGCGCTGCGCCATGATGGTACACGCGCCGCAGTCGCCACTCGCGCAGCCTTCCTTGGTATCGGTTTGCTTTTCGTGCAGACGCAGATACTCAAGAACGGTGGTGTTCGGGTTTAGATCAGTGACTTGTTTGTACTGACCGTTCAAATAAAAACGAATCATAGCAACGCTCGGCTGTCAGAATAAAAGGCAGATAAAAACTATAGTTTTATCTGAAATCGAATATAAAATGTTAACAATCAATATCTGCAAAGGTCAGGCGTTATTACGACACCGCCCTAAGGTAGTATTCAATTATCATGTTAATAAAGTTTATACGATGACGATCATCATACCTACATCAATACTGATAGTTATACGGGTATTGAATAAGCTGACTGCCTATCTGACTACTGACTTGCTCAGGCTTAATCGGTTTGCGGTTTGAACTTTTTAATTCACCAATCATCTATGCGGCAATTAAAAAGCGGTCATAAAGGTTTGGGTATAGGTAAAGCTAACTACCCTATCGAAAAAACGGAGAATATAAGCATCGGTCACACTCCTTTTTAGCTTAGAGTACCTCAACATTCCGTGTTGAAGCTGTCTATTAGCATTCAATGAATAAATGCTGACTAAACGGTTAACTTATACTAGCACTAACTTTATTTAACTTACAACTCAAAAAGGCACATTATTTTGTTT